>NZ_JAYSJZ010000098.1:0-49279 GCF_043726815.1 Lacisediminihabitans sp. | reverse complement strand
AAGAAGGCGGTGCGGTCGGATACCCGGCTGGCCTGCTGCATGTTGTGGGTCACGATCACGATCGTGTACTCGAGCTTGAGCTCCTCGATGAGGTCCTCGATCGCGAGGGTCGAGATGGGGTCGAGCGCGGAGCACGGCTCGTCCATCAGCACGACGTCCGGCTGGACGGCGATCGCCCGCGCGATGCAGAGGCGCTGCTGCTGCCCGCCCGAGAGGCCGGACCCCGGCAGGGCGAGGCGGTCCTTCACCTCGTTCCACAGGTTCGCGCTTTGCAGCGACTTCTCGACCAGGGCATCCGCATCGGTCTTGGAGATCTTGCGGTTGTTGAGCTTCACCCCGGCCAGGACGTTGTCGCGAATGGACATGGTGGGGAAGGGGTTGGGGCGCTGGAAGACCATGCCCACCTGGCGGCGCACGAGCACGGGGTCGACGCCCGGCCCGTAGAGGTTGTTGCCGTCGATGAGCACCTCGCCCTCGACGCGGGCCCCGGGGATCACCTCGTGCATGCGGTTGAGCGTGCGCAGGAAGGTGGACTTGCCACAGCCGCTCGGGCCGATGAAGGCGGTGACGGTGCGGGGTTCGATCGTCAGGGTGACGTCTTCCACGGCCTTGAACTTGCCGTAGTAGACGTTGAGATCGTTCACTTCAATGCGCTTGGACACGGGTTTCCTTTTATTGTGCGCCGCTCAGCGGCCGAGCTTGGGGGCGAAGATTCGGGCGATGAGGCGGGCGATGAGATTGAGGGCCATGACGATCAGGATGAGGGTGAGCGCCCCGGCCCACGCCCGGTTGACGAAGTCCGACTGGTTGGCGCCCTGGTTGGAGTACTGCGTGTAGACGAACACCGGGAGGGTCATCATCCGGTCGTTGAAGAGATCGTAATTAACGCTAGCGGTAAGACCGGCGATGATGAGCAGCGGGGCGGTCTCGCCGATCACCCGGGCGATGGAGAGCATGACGCCGGTGGTGATTCCGGCGATCGAGGTGGGGATCACGATCTTGATGATGGTGAGCCACTTGGGCACGCCGAGCGCGTATGACGCCTCGCGCAGCTCGTTGGGCACGAGCTTGAGCATCTCCTCCGAGGAGCGAACCACGACGGGGATCATCAGCACGGCGAGGGCGACGGAGCCGCCGAATCCCGACCGGTAACCGACGTTGCCGGTCACGAGCACGAAGAGGGCGTACGCGAACAGGCCGGCGACGATCGACGGGATGCCGGTCATCACATCCACCATGAAGGTGATCACGCGGGCGAGGGCGCCGCGGCCGTACTCGACGAGGTAGATCGAGGTGAGGAGGCCGATCGGCACGGAGATGAGGGCGGCCACGGCTGTGATCTCGAGGGTGCCCACGATGGCATGCACGGCCCCGCCCTCCGCCCCGAGCACGTTGCGCATCGACTGGCTGAAGAACGACGGCTGGATCATGCGGCCGAGCCCGTTGAGCAGCACGGTGTAGATCAGCGACACGAGCGGCAGCAGGGCGATGATGAACGCCGTGGTGACCAGCGAGGTCGCCAGGCGGTCCCTGGCCTGACGCACTCCCTCCACGAGGTAGGAGATCACGAAGACGAGGATGTTGAAGAGCACCGTGCCGAGGAACAGCGCCCCGACCAGGTTGTACTGCTTAGTGCCGCCCGCCATCTGCACGAGGGCGAAGATGATGCCGAGGAGCAGCCAGCTGCCGCCGAGCACCATCCAGATGGTGCCCTTGGGCAGCCGACCGGTGGTGAGCGCGTTGGGCATGGGGCCGGCGGCGGTGGATACGGCCATTAGTTCGCTCCCGAGAATGCCTTGCGCCGATTGACCGCGATGCGGGCGATCGCGTTGACGATGAAGGTGATGACGAACAGCACAAGTCCGGAGGCGATGAGCACGTTGATGCGCACGCCCGAGGCCTCAGGAAACTGAAGGGCGATGTTCGCCGCGATGGTGTTGGGGTTCTGCGAGGTGAGCAGGAAGAAGTTGATCACGATCGCGGGCGACAGCACCATGGCCACCGCGAGGGTCTCGCCGAGAGCTCGGCCGAGGCCCAGCATGGAGGCCGAGATGATGCCGGGGCGGGCGAAGGGCAGCACGGCCACGCGGATCATCTCCCACCGGGTGGCGCCGAGCGCGAGCGCGGCCTCCTCGTGCAGCACGGGGGTCTGCAGGAAGATCTCGCGGCACACGGCGGTCATGATCGGCAGCACCATGACGGCGAGCACGATGGACACGGTGAGCACGGTCTTTCCCGTGCCGGAGACGACGCCACCGAAGAGCGGGATCCAGCCGAGGTTCTCGTTGAGCCAGACGAAGAAGGGCTGGATGCCCTTGGCGAGCACGAGAACTCCCCACAGGCCGAACACCACGGAGGGCACGGCGGCGAGGAGGTCGATGACGTAGCCGAGGCCCTGCGAGAGCTTCCTCGGGGCGTAGTGCGAGATGAAGAGGGCCACGCCGATGGAGATCGGAATGGCGATGAGCAGGGCGATGGCCGCGGCCCAGACGGTGCCGAAGACGAGGGGCCAGACGTAGACCCAGAAGTTGGGTGCGGCATTCGGAAGCGTGCCGGCCTTGGCAGTGATCGCCGGGAGGCTCTGCACGATGAGGAAGATCGCGACGGCGGCGAGGAGAACGAGGATGAGGGATCCAGCGAAGACGGTGCTGCTCGAGAACACTCGATCACCAAGGCGAACCCTGGCCTTGATCGCTCCTGTGGTTGGGGTGGCCATTCCTAGCTTCCTGACGTGCGGACGTCGTTCTTCGGGTGAAACGCGCAAACTCGGCCCAGGCTGCGAATTGCCGCCAGCCCGGGCCGAGTGTGCACGAGCGCTACTTGATGGTAGCGATTGCCGTCGCAACCTTGGCTGCGAGATCCTTCGCGAGCGGCGAAGAACCGGCCTGCGTTGCCGCAGCGGCCTGGCCTTCGGCGCTGGCGACGTACGAGGCGTACGCCTTCACGAGGGTGCCCTTGGCGGCGTCGTCGTAGGTGTTGCAGACGATCAGGTAGCTCACGAGCACGAGCGGCCAGGCGTTCTTGTCGGTGTTCTTACGGTCGATCGCGATGGCGAGGTCGTTGTCGCCACGGCCGGTCGCGAGCGGGGACTTGGCAACCACATCGGCTGCACCGGCTGCGTTGATCTTGACGAACGAGTCGCCGACCTTGAGCTGCGCGATACCGAGGCCGGTCGCGCCGGACTCGTCGATGTAGGTGATGCTGTTCGCGGCGCCCTTGACGGCGTCGGCGACACCGGAGGTGCCCTTGGCGGCGTCACCCACGGTGAAGGGGAACGTCTGCGCGGCCGGCTTGTCCCACACGGTGGGGGCGTTGGCGGCCAGGTACTCGGTGAAGTTCTGCGTGGTGCCCGAGTCGTCAGAGCGGTGCACAACGGTGATCGGCGCCGAGGGGAGCGTGGCTCCGGCGTTGAGCGACTTGATGGCCGCGTCATCCCACTTGGTGATGGCGCCCTTGAAGATGCCGGCGATGGTCGCGGCGTCGAGCTTGAGGTCCTTGAGGCCGTCGACGTTGTACGCGATCGCGATCGGGGAGATGTAGACGGGCAGGTCGATGGCCTTCGCGCCGCTCTTGCAGAGCGGGGACGGGGTGGCGACCTCGGCGTCCTTCAGCGCGGCATCCGAGCCGGCGAAGTCCGCGGCGCCCGAGATGAAGTTGGTGCGACCGGCGCCGGAGCCCTGGGGGTCGTAGTTGATGGTGACCTTGGGGTTGGAGGTCTGGAAGCCGGCGATCCAGGCGGTCTGGGCCGCGCCCTGCGCGGACGAGCCGATGCCGTTCAGCGTGCCGGAGAGCTTGCTCACCGGGGCGGATGAGCCGGAGGTGGAGGGTGCTGCCTCGTTTGCTGCGCACGAGGAGAGGACGATGGTTGCCGCGATGGCAATGGCTGCGATGCTGCTCGCGCGTGTAACGATACGTCGATTGACGTTCACGGGGGTCCCTTCGGGAATTTCTTGATTACAGGAAGCGGGTCGGGTGCCGACCCCTCAGCGAGAATACAAAGCGCGGTTAACCGGTCACGCCCCAGACGGTTAACGGAGGGTGAACAGGACGCAAATTCCCGGCTAGAAGACGGCGGGTCCGTGCGTTTCGACCGCCACGATGCCCCCGTCGGGCTGCTCGACCGACAGGTGCAGAACGGTGAACTCCGAGGTGGCGAGCATGCCCGCCCGGCGCAGCGGGGCGTCGAGCGGCGTGCCTGTCGCGTCGGCGATCGCGTCGATGATCTCGGGGAGGACCGGGCCGTGGCTGCACAGCACGACGGCCTCGCGCCGCTCCAGTCGTTTGCGCACCACCTTGCGCACGCGGGAGGTGCCGTCCTCGTAGGCGTCCTGGCTGATGCTCACCGAGCGCTTCACGAGCAGGCCGGTGAGGGCGGCGACGGGCTCGATCGTCGCGAGGCAGCGCACCGCCGTGCTGCTGATGAGCTTCTTCGGACCCCAGGCGGCGATGGCCGGGGCGATGCTCTCGGACTGCTCGAGTCCGCGGTGGAGGAGCGGCCGGGTGGAGTCCGGCCCGTCCCAGCTCGCCGGAGGCACCGCCTTGCCGTGCCGCAACGCGATGATCGGGAAGGTGCGGGCGGTGCCGGCCGCGACCCGCTCGGCGAACCGATCGAGCACATCCCGGTCCCGCTCGTAGCTCAGCATGCCGCGAGCGGAGTCGATCGACATCCAGTGCAGGGCGGCGATCTCCTCGTTCGGGGCGAAGGTGGAGGCGGCGACCGTCTCCTCGCTCACCTCGGCCGACCAGTAGAAGACGGTCTTCTCCCGGCCGCCGGGCAGGGTGTACTCGATGGTGCCGAGGGGGGCGCCGAGGGCGATCGACAGGCCGGTCTCCTCCGCGATCTCGCGCACGGCGGTCTGCGGAGGCGTCTCGCCCGGGTCGACCTTGCCCTTGGGCAGGGAGATGTCAGCGCGTTCCTCGCGGTGCACGAGCAGGATGAGCGTCTCGCCGTCGACGACCCTCCAGCAGAGAGCGCCGGCCGCGAATACCCTGGAGGGGCCGGGCATGATCACCGAACGACACCGGATCGCTTGCGGGCGGAGATTCGTCGCATCAGAACATTCTGCATGTCTTCGAGGGGCTGGCCGTTCGCGTCGTGGTGGAAGCGGCTCCAGCTGCCGTCGCCGGCGAGCTTCCAGTGCGAGGTCGAGTCGCCGAGCGCGAGCTCGAAGAGTTCGTCGATGTCGCGCAGGTGGTCGGCGCTGGTGAGCCGCACGAGCGCCTCCACCCGCCGATCGAGGTTGCGGTGCATCATGTCCGCGCTGCCGATGTACACCTGCGGGTCCCCGTTGTTCACGAAGGAGAAGATGCGCGAGTGCTCGAGGTACCGGCCCAGGATCGACCGCACGATGATGTTCTCGCTGAGCCCCTCCACGCCGGGCTTGATCACGCAGATGCCGCGCACCACGAGCTCGACCGGCACGCCGGCCTGGCTCGCCCGGTAGAGCGCGTCGATGATCGCCTCGTCCACGATCGAGTTGAGCTTGATCCGGATGCCGGAGGGCAGCCCGGCCTGCGCGTTGACGGCCTCGGCGCGGATGCGCTTGAGCAGACCGTTGCGCAGGTGCAGGGGAGCCACGAGCAGGCGCTTGAACTTCTTCTCGATGGCATAGCCGGAGAGCTGGTTGAACAGTCGCGTGAGGTCCTTGCCCACCGTGTTGCTCGCAGTGAGGAGCCCCAGGTCCTCGTAGATGCGGCTCGTCTTGGGGTTGTAGTTGCCCGTGCCGATGTGGCTGTAGTGCCGCAGCGTGCCACCCTCCTGGCGGATCACCAGGGCGAGCTTGCAGTGCGTCTTGAGCCCGACCAGCCCGTAGACCACGTGCACTCCGGCCTTCTCGAGCTTGCGGGCCCAGGAGATGTTGGCCGACTCGTCGAACCGCGCCTTGATCTCCACCAGGGCGAGCACCTGCTTGCCGGCCTCCGCGGCCTGGATGAGGGCCTCCACGATCGGGCTGTCTCCGGAGGTGCGGTAGAGCGTCTGCTTGATGGCGAGCACGTTCGGGTCGGCCGCGGCCTGTTCGAGGAACGCCTGCACGCTGGTGGCGAATGACTCGTACGGGTGGTGCAGCAGGATGTCCTGCCGGGCGATCGAGCCGAAGATGTCCGGCGGCGAGTTCGACTCGAGCGGCATGAGACTCACGCTGGTGGTGGGCACGTGCCGGCGGTACTTCAGCCGAGGGCGATCGATCTTGGTGATCTCGAACAGCCCACCGAGGTCGAGAGGGGCCGGCAGCCGGTAGACCTCGTGCTCGGTGATGTCGAGCTCCCGCACCAGCAGGCTCAGGGTGAGGTCGTCCATGTCGTCCGTGATCTCGAGCCGGATCGGCGGCCCGAACCGGCGGCGCAGCAGCTCGCGCTCGAGGGTCTGGATGAGGTTCTCGGACTCGTCCTCCTCCACCTCGACATCCTCGTTGCGGGTGACCCGGAACTCGTGGTGGTCGAACACCTCCATGCCCGGGAAGAGATCGCCGAGGTGATTGGAGATGAGGTCCTCGAGGGGGATGAAACGCAGCAGCCCGGTTCCGTCATCCGGCAGCTGCACGAAACGGGAGAGCATCGGCGGCACCTTGAGGCGGGCGAACTCCTCCTTGCCCGTCTTCGGGTTGCGCACGCGCACCGAGAGGTTAAGGGAGAGGCCGGAAATATAGGGGAACGGATGCGCGGGGTCGACGGCGAGCGGCATCAGCACCGGGAAGATCTGGTTGGCGAAGATCTCGTCGAGCGACTCGCGGTCGGCCGGGCCGAGGTCGGCCCAGGTCTCGATGTGGATGCCAGCGTCGTCGAGGTCGGGCTTGACCAGGTCGCGGAAGGCGGCCGCGTGCCGTGCCTGAAGCTCGTGGGCGCGATCCTGGATCACCGCGAGCACCTCCGTCGGCGCGGTTCCCACGTTGGTGGGCACGGCGAGGCCGGTGAGGATGCGGCGCTTGAGGCCGGCGATGCGCACCATGAAGAACTCGTCGAGGTTGCTCGCGAAGATGGCCAGGAAGTTGGCACGCTCGAGCAGCGGCAGCTCCGGGTCTTCGGCGAGCTCGAGCACCCGGGTGTTGAAGGCCAGCCAGCTCAGCTCGCGGTCGAGGTAGCGCTCGGGCGGGAGCGTCCCGTCGTCGACCCACGTCGTGTCGTAGTCGTCGTCGAGGCTGTCAGTGGCCAGCCCGGCATCGCCAAGGTACGTCTCGCTATCCATCCCCACATCATCCCACTCCCGCATTCCCGGCAATCGCGTGCCACATTAACGCGGGGTAAACGCGGCCCCTCTCGCCCCTCGCCCCTGCCCTTCCTTCCGAAATCCATGCAATCGGAGGCAACACGCCGCTCAACAGTGACTCCCAGCGCGTGTCGCTCCAGAAATGCATGGATTTCGGAACCGGGAACTCGGAACAGGGAGCGCCGAAGCGCCGAGCGCGGAAGCGCCGAAGTGCGGCGTCCGGCACCGGGGCGGCGTCAGGTGGCGCGGGCGTACTGGATGTCGATGGAGTGGTCGACGAAACCGAGCGGCCGGTAGAGCCGCAGCGCCGGCACGTTGTCGGCCTCCACGTAGAGGGAGGCGGTGCGGATGCCGCGCGCGGCGAGCCGCGCGAAGCCCGCGTGCATGAGGCGCCGACCGATGCCCTCGCCCTGGCGATCCGGGGCGACCCCGACCACATAGAACTCGCCGACGGCTCCCTCGATCTTGAGCCAGCAGTATCCGATGATGGCGCCGTCGGCGCCGCGCAGCAGCAGGAAGTCGTCAGGGTCGAACCAGGGTTCGCCCAGGAGCGCGTCGAGGTCGGGCTGGCTCAGCCGTCCCTGCTCCGGGTGGGTGGCGAACGCGCGGGCGTTGAGCCGCAGCCACTCCTCGTCATCGACGCCCGGGCGGAACGGCTCCACGGGCTCCGCGTGCGCGGGGGCGACGACGGGCGCCCTCAACTGCAGCAGCTCCCGCACCGGCTCGAACCCGTGGCTGCGGGCGAGCGCCCTGGCCGCCGGGTGGTCGCCGTGTGCCCAGATCCTGAGCTCGCCCGGCCTGGCCGCCAGGATCGCCTCGAGCATGGTCGTGCCGTTGCCGCGGGCGCGGGCATCCGGGGCCACGACGAGCTCCGCCTCCGTGGGTGACAGGATGGCGGCGGCCACCTCGTCCATGAGGAGGAGTTCGCGCGAGCCGCCCCGCATCCCCACCAGGGACTGGTCGGAGAACGGCGGCTGGCCGTCCTGCCGGGTCGCCTGCTGGATCAGCCCACGCAGAAACGGCTCGGCGCTCACCGGGTCCGCGCGCTCAGGACGAGACGGGCTGGGCAAGTCGTTCGGCCTCATCGTCGTACACGTTGAAGCGGTACCCGACGTTGCGCACGGTGCCGATGAGTGACTCCAGGTCGCCGAGCTTGGCGCGCAACCGTCGCACGTGCACGTCGACCGTGCGGGTGCCGCCGAAATAGTCGTAGCCCCAGACCTCGCTGAGCAGCTGTTCGCGAGTGAACACGCGCGAGGGATGCGTGGCGAGGAAGCGCAGCAGCTCGAACTCCTTGAACGTGAGGTCGAGGGGACGCCCGTGCACCTTCGCGGAGTAGCTCGCCTCGTCGATGACGACCCCGGAGGCGTGGATCTTGTTGCTCGTCTTGTCGAGGGCCTGGCGTCCGACGACGAGTCGGATGCGGGCATCGACCTCCGCCGGCCCCGCCGTCTCGAGAATGACGTCGTCGACCCCCCAGTCGGCGCTCACCGCGGTGAGGCCGCCCTCGGTGAGGATGAGCATGAGCGGAACGTTCACGCTGGTGGTGTTGAGAATCTTGCAGAGCGACTTAGCGCTGGCCAGATCCTGGCGCGCGTCGACGAGGATCAGATCGCAACTGGGCGCGGTGATGAGGGAGGCGGGTTCCGCCGGAATCTGCCGCGTGCGATGGCTGAGCAGCCCGAGGGCCGGTAAGACGTCGCTGTTGACGGCAGAAGTAAGGATCAACAGCTGCGCCAAAGGGTCCTCCAAGTGCCAAGACCACAGTCTAAAGGCACTTTCAGCGGCGGGCCCGCCGGGTAGGGCAAGATTGGCAGGTGACCATTGATCAGCCCGGCCTGGCCCTCGCGCTTCGCAGCGTGATTCCCGTGTGGGTTCTCGTGGTCATCGGCGCCGTGCTCGTTGGCGTCTTCACGCCTGCCGCGGAGTTCGGAAAGTGGATTCCGATCGTGCTGGCCGCCGCCATCCTCGTCACCTTCTGCGTGCAGCTCGCCACCGAGGAGAAGATCGGATTCGTCAACCGGGTGATGGCGAGCCTCGGCGGCTCGGTCGTGATCCTCGCCGCGGCCACCGCGATCCTCGCGGTCATCGCCCTCGCACCGAAATAGGCGCGAGCCCGGCATAGGATTGGCTCATGTATCTTCCGCTGGAACTGTTCTTCATCGGACTGCTCGTGCTGGCCACTCTCGCCATCGGGTACGTGTCGGTCGTTGTGCTGTACAACCTGTTCCGCGGCCAGCGCTGAACCGCTCGACGCTCATGACGACCCGGCTCTCATGATCGAGCTCGACGCGGATCTCCCGGCCGAGCTCGTTCCGCTTTCCTGGCTCATCGGGGTCTGGGAGGGCACCGGCATCGTCAACTACGCGGTCGGCGAGGAGACCCGAAACTACGAGTTCGGGCATCGCCTGAGTTTCAGTCACGACGGGCTGCCGCATCTCAACTACACCGCGTACACCTGGTTGCTCGACGAGAACCTCACTCCGCTCGCCACCGAGACCGGCTACTGGCGGCTGAGCCGGGCGGCCACGGAGGGCGATCCCGGTCCGGGCCTGCTCACCGGCGTGGGCATCCAGCCCTTCACCACCGCGCGGTCGGTGGAGACCCTGCGCAACGCCACGGGCGGCTTCGACATCGAGGTGTCGATCCTGCACCCGGGCGGCGTGAGCGAACTGTATGTGGGCCAGGTGAAGGGACCGCGCATCGACCTGGTGACGGATGCCGTGCTGCGGTCAGTCACCTCGAAGGAACACAGCGCGTCAACGCGCCTCTACGGCCTTGTCGACAACCATCTGCTCTGGGCGTGGGACATCGCCGCGCTCGGGCAGGAACTCGCCAGCCACGCATCCGGAAGGCTCGCCCGTGTCGAATAGCCCATTCCTCGATCGCCCGGGCGCCGTCGACGGTGCCGGCCGGGACGCCGGCGTGCCAGCGCACTACGGCAACCCGATGGCGGAGCAGCGCACACTCGCCGACGGCACGGCCGTCGTCGACCTGTCCAACCGCGCGGTGCTCACCATCACCGGGCCGGATCGCCTCACCTGGATCGACTCGCTCACCAGCCAGAGCGTCGCCCGCCTCTCGCCGGGCGAATCGAGCGAGACTCTGCTGCTCGACCCGACCGGACGCCTCGAGTACGCGGTGCGCCTCCTCGACGACGGGGTCACCCTGTGGCTGCTGCTCGAGAGCGCCGAGGCGCCGGGGCTCCTGGCCTGGCTCGATCGGATGCGGTTCATGCTGCGCGTGGAACTCGCCGATCGCAGCGCCGACTTCGCCACCATCGGAACGCTTGGCTCGCCGGTGATCGCCGCGGCGGTGCCCAGCGGCGTCCCCCTCGTCTGGCACGACCCGTGGACGGCGGTGACTCCCGGCGGCCACCAGTACGCGGTGATCGACCGGCATCCGGGCGCCGACTGGACCTACAGCGAGATCCTCGTGCCGCGCGAGGCGCTCGCCGGCCTCGCCGCGCTGCCCGCCGGCGGCCTGCTCGCCCTCGAGGCGCTGCGCATCGCCGCCTGGCGTCCGCGCTTCGCCACCGAGGCCGACGACAAGACGATTCCGCACGAGCTCGACTGGCTTCGCTCGGCGGTGCACCTCAGTAAGGGCTGCTATCGCGGCCAGGAGACCGTGGCCAAGGTGCACAACCTCGGGCATCCTCCGCGCCGCCTGGTCATGCTGCACCTCGATGGGTCAGAGTCTGTGCTGCCGCAGCCGGGGGACGAGGTGGTGGACGGCGAGAAGGTGGTCGGGGCGATCACCTCCTCGGCCAGGCACTTCGAGCTCGGGCCGATCGCGCTCGCCGTGGTCAAGCGCACCACGGATCCGCTGGCGACCCTCACCGTCCGCGCCGCCGACGGGATCGTGGCCGCCGCGCAGGAGATCGTCGTGCCGCCGGGCGCGGGGGCAGAGGCCCACGTCCCGCGGCTTCCGCGACTCGGCGCGGTCAAGCGTTAAAGGTTCCGTCGTGTCGCGCTCCGGCCTGACGCTCGGGCTCGCGCCGCGGGAGTCGCTCGGCAGGGTCATCGACTCGATCGTGCCCGCGCTGCAGATCGTCGCGGCGGCGGCCGCGGCCTACGCGATCGCGCACTACCTCTTCGGCCATGCCGTGCCGCTGCTCGCCGTCACGGTCACCATCTCGAGCCTGGGCTTCGCCCGCGACGCTCGGCCGGCCAGGGTGCTCGAGTCGGCGATCGGCATCGTGATCGGCATCGCGCTGAGCGAGCTGCTGCTGCTGGCGATCGGGCGGGGCGTGTGGCAGATCGCCCTGGTGCTGCTCGTGACCCTGCTGGTGGCGCGGCTGCTCTCGTCGAGCAACGCCTTCGTCGTCGCCGCCGGGGTGCAGTCGATCCTCGTGATGCTGCTGCCGGCGCCGTCGGGGGGACCGTTCGTGCGCAGCATCGACGGCATCATCGGCGGGGCCGTGGCGCTCATCGTGACGGCGCTGCTGCCCCGGGACCCGCGCCGGATCGCCCGGCGGGACGCCGCCCGGCTGTTCGGCGCCCTCAACGAAGCGCTCGACTCCCTCGTGTCGGCGCTCGAACGGGCGGATGAACCGGCGGCGGAGCACGCGCTCGAGCGCCTGCGCAGCACCCAGCCGATCATCGACCAGTGGCGGTCATCCCTCGACTCCGCGGTCGCGATCGCCCGGATCTCGCCGTTCCTTCGCCGGCACGGGCCGGAGCTCGATGCCCAGCGCCGCGTGCTCATCGGCATGGACTTCGCCACCCGCAACCTGCGGGTGATCAGCCGGCGCATCGACTTCCTCGTTCGGGACGGGGTCGCGCGCCCGGCGCTGGCCTCGCTCGTGGCCTCCCTCGCGACCTCGGTGCGGCTGCTCGGCCAGAGCCTCGACGATCCGCGGCTCGCGGACACCGTGCGCGTCGGCCTCGTCGCGGTGGCCGAGCGACTGCGTCCGGAGCTCGTGGCGAAGGGTGCCCCGATGACCGAGTCGGTGGTGGTGCTCATGCTCCGGCCGCTCCTCGTCGACCTGCTCACGGCGGCGGACCTTCCGGAGGAGAAGGCGCGGGCGCTCCTCCCCGAGGTCTAGCTGTTGTTCCCCGACAGGCAGACCACATCCGAAAACGCAGGAGCTGCCGCCGGGGAGCGGCCGTTCAGCTCCAGTCGAACCCGGTCGGGGCGACGGCGCCCCACGCGATCGTGAGCTCTCCGAGCTTCCATCGCGACCGGGTGCCCAGCACCGGCCAGCCGTCGCCGGCGAGGCCTTGCGCGGTGGCGATCCATCGCTGCGACGGCCCGTAGACCGAGAGCGGGGAGTTGAGCTGCCAGTGCCGGTCGAGATCCCGCAGGAAGGCGTGGATCCTCTCCCCGGGCACGTTGCGGTGGATGAGCACCTTCGGCAGTCGTTCGGCGACGATCGACGGCCTCTCCAGGTCGGCGAGGCGCAGGCTTACCGTCAGCGAGAGCGGACCGCTCGCCGCGACATCCACCCAGCTGGCCACTCGGCCCACCTCGTTGCAGGTTCCCTCCACGAGCACCCCGCCCGGCTCGAGTCTGGCGACCATGCGGTGCCACGCGTCGGGCACCGCCGACTCGTCATACTGGCGCAGCACGTTGAGGGCGCGGATGACCGTGGCGAGACGCCCGCCGGGCAGCGGCACCTCGAAACCCCCGAGCGCGAAGCTCACCCCGGGCCGC
This sequence comes from Lacisediminihabitans sp., assembly GCF_043726815.1. Lineage (NCBI taxonomy): Bacteria > Bacillati > Actinomycetota > Actinomycetes > Micrococcales > Microbacteriaceae > Lacisediminihabitans > Lacisediminihabitans sp. The sequence continues at coordinate 36,420 of NZ_JAYSJZ010000098.1, read as the reverse complement.
GCGGATACCGACGCCAGCCTCACCCGCGCCGGGTCGATCTCGATGCCGATCACCTCCACGTCCGGCCGCACCCGCCCGAGACGCTGGTGCAGTTCGAGGGTCGTCGTGGCGGATGCGCCGTAGCCGAGGTCCACGACGAGGGGCGCGGTCGACCGGCGGAAGGCGGGAAGCTGCGCGATCCACCGGTCCACCCGGCGCAGGCGATTGGCGCCCGTCGTTCCGCGGGTGATCGAACCGATGGGCATGCCCCCAGTATCCCAGCGCCCCGCCCGGCCCCGCCGCCGCGCTGCCGTCACTGCCGCTCCGCGCTGACCTCGCTGCTCCCCGCCCTTCCGAAATCCATGCATTCGGCGCCGACACTCCGGCCGGAGTGACCCCGCGGCGGCGTGTTGAGAAGAAATGCATGGATTTCGGAAGGAGGAAGAGGAAGAGCAAGAGGAACGGGGGGAGGGGCCGGGCGGCGGCACCCGCGGGCACCCGCGGGCGGCTTCGGTAGAGTTGGGGCATGACTTTCACGCTCATCCTGCTGCGCCACGGCAACAGCGAATGGAACACCAAGAACCTCTTCACCGGCTGGGTGGATGTCGACCTGAGCGACCAGGGACGCGCCGAGGCGAAGCGCGCCGGCGAGCTCATCGCGGAGTCCGGCGTTCTGCCGGACATCCAGTACACCTCCGTTCTGAAGCGCGCCATCCACACCGCGAACATCGCGCTCGAGCTGGCCGACCGCGACTGGATCGACGTCAAGCGCAGCTGGCGGCTCAACGAGCGTCACTACGGCGCCCTGCAGGGCAAGGACAAGGCGCAGACCCTCGCCGAGTACGGCCAGGAGCAGTTCATGACCTGGCGTCGCTCGTTCGACGTTCCGCCGCCGCCGCTTGACGACGACAGCGAATTCTCCCAGGCCCACGACCCGCGCTACGCGGGGCTCGGTGCCGACCTCCCGCGCACCGAATCCCTCAAGCTCGTGATCGACCGGATGCTGCCCTACTGGGAGTCGGACATCAAGCCGGATCTCGCCACCGGCAAGACCGTGCTCGTCACGGCGCACGGCAACTCGCTGCGCGCGCTCGTGAAGCACCTGGACGGCATCTCGGATGCGGACATCGCCGAGCTCAACATCCCCACCGGGATCCCGCTCGTCTACGAACTCGGCGACGACTTCATGCCGACGAAGCCCGGCGTGTACCTCGACCCGGAGGCCGCGGCCGCCGGGGCCGCCGCGGTCGCGGCCCAGGGCAAGAAGTAGGCTGAGCGCCGCCCGGGCAACCGGTCGGCGCCCAGGGCCTGCCCCCTAGAGGTCCGCGGAGACCCAGTCGCCGGTCGCCAGGTACTGCACCTTCTTGGCGATCGACACGGCGTGGTCGGCGAAGCGCTCGTGATACCGCGAGGCGAGGGTGGCGTCGACCGTGTCGACGGCCGCGCCCTTCCAGGTCTCGCCGAGCACCTTGTCGAACACGCTGAGGTGCAGCGCATCGATCTGGTCGTCGTCGTTGCGGATCTCCTCGGCGAGACGCACGTCTTCGGTGCGCAGCAGCTCGGTGAGCTTCTTCGCGATCTGCACGTCGTACTTGCCCAGGTCGGCGAAGGTGCTGCGCAGCGAGCGGGGGACGACCTTGTCCGGGAAGCGGTAGCGCGCGAGCTGCGCGATGTGCTCGGCCATGTCGCCCATGCGCTCGAGGGAGGCGCTGATGCGCAGCGCGCTCACGACGATGCGCAGGTCGCGGGCGACCGGCTGCTGGCGGGCCAGGATGTTGATGGCGAGCTCGTCGAGGGCGATCGCCGCCCCGTCGATCTTGTCGTCATCCGCGATGACGGCCTCGGCGAGTGACACGTTGGACTCGTTGAAGGCCCGAGTGGCGTTCTCGATCGAGATTTCGACGAGGGTCGCGATCTCGACGAGGCGCTCCTGCACCTCTTGAAGTTCCTGCTGGAAAACCTCGCGCATTGTCGAATCCCTTTCGCTGCGAGCATGACGGTCCCCGCACAGTTGAAGCCACACTGCCCCATGCTGGTAAACACTTGGTGATGAGCACCTGAACAAATGCCAAAGTATCGCCATCCCCCGACACGGGCGGCGAGGCGAGCCGTGAGACCTAACTAATCTTATTGTCATGACCTCCGCGTGGCTCGTGCCGCTCACACTCGTTTTCGGTGTGATCGTCGGTGCGGCCATCGTGCTGGTCCTCGTCGCCTCTGCGCGCCGGGGCCAGCGGGCGGTGGATGTCGTAAGCAACGCGGTGCCGGACGGCGTCGACCAGGTGATCGAGGCCCTCGAGTCCGCCGGGGTGGTGCTCGACCCGTCGAACAACGTCGTCAAGGCCTCGCCGGGAGCCCTCGCCTTCGGCCTGGTCTGGAACGACGCGCTCGTGCACTCCGAGCTCGTCGCGCTGGTCGATCAGGTGCGCCGCACCGGCGATTCCATCACCCAGGAGCTCGAGCTCGCCCGCGGTCCGTTCGGCGACGCCAACATCTACCTGTTCGTGCGGGTCGCGCGGCTGGGCGCCCGCTACATCCTGCTGCTGGCCGAAGACCACACCGAGAGCTACCGGCTCGATGAGGTGCGACGCGACTTCGTGGCGAACATCAGCCACGAGCTGAAGACGCCGATCGGCGCCGTGAGCCTGCTCGCCGAGGCGCTCCAGGCCGCCTCCGACGAGCCGGACCAGGTACGCCGCTTCGCGAAACGGCTCACCAAGGAATCCGAACGACTCGCCAAGATCACCCAGGAGATCATCCAGCTCTCCCGGCTGCAGGCGGCCGATGCGCTCACCAAACCCGAGGTCGTCGACATCGATCACGTGGTCGCGCTCGCGATCGACCAGAACCGGGTGGCGGCGGACTCGAGCCGGGTGACCATCGTGAGCGGGGGAGACGCGGGCGCCGAGGTGTACGGCGACGAGCCGCTGCTCGCCGTCGCGCTGCACAACCTGATCGCCAACGCCATCCAGTACTCGCCCAAGGGTTCCCGGGTGGGGGTCGGGGTCACCAATGCGGACGGCATCGTCGAGATCGCGGTGACCGACCAGGGCGCCGGCATTCCCGAGGAGGACCTCGACCGGGTGTTCGAGCGGTTCTACCGCATCGACCAGGCGAGGTCACGGCACACCGGCGGTTCGGGCCTCGGCCTCAGCATCGTCAAGCACGTCGTGCAGAACCACGGCGGCGACGTTCGCGTGTGGTCCCAGGTCGGCAATGGCTCCACCTTCACCATCCGCCTGCCGGAGGCTTCCCACGCCTCGCAGGCATCACTGAAAGAAGCATGATGACGCGAATCCTGATCGTGGAAGACGAATCGTCCCTGAGCGAGCCCCTCGCCTTCCTGCTGGGTCGGGAGGGGTACGAGACCACGATCGCCGCCGACGGCCCGGCTGCGCTCGCCGAGTTCGACCGCAACGGTACCGACCTGATCCTGCTCGACCTCATGCTGCCGGGAATCCCGGGCACTGAGGTCTGCCGCGAGATCCGCACCCGTTCGCAGGTGCCGATCATCATGCTGACGGCCAAGGACAGCGAGGTGGATGTGGTGGTCGGCCTCGAGCTGGGAGCCGACGACTACGTCACCAAGCCGTATTCGACCCGCGAGTTGCTGGCCCGCATCCGCGCGGTCATGCGCCGCCGTGTGGAGGGCGACGACGACGATGTCGCGGTTCTCGAGGCGGGCGACGTGCGGATGGACGTGGAGCGGCACACCGTGGCGGTGCGCGGCACGGAGACGGCGATGCCGCTCAAGGAGTTCGAACTGCTCGAGGTGCTGCTGCGAAACTCGGGGCGCGTGCTCACCCGCGGCCAGCTGATCGACCGCGTCTGGGGTGCCGACTACTTCGGAGACACCAAGACGCTCGACGTGCACATCAAGCGCATCCGCACCAAGATCGAGCGGCATCCGTCAGACCCGACGATGCTGCTCACCGTGCGAGGGCTCGGCTACCGCTTCGAGGCCTGACCGCTCTCGGCGCACCGTCGCGAACGCGCGTTTGTCCGAACGCGCGTTTTCTTGAACGCGCGTTTCTCCGAACTTGCGTTTCTTGAACGCGCGTTTCTCCGGAGGTTCGTCTTGCCGCGGCCCAAATCGCGGCCGAAAAGCCCGATTCCGGCCGGTTTGAGCCCGAAGCTCCGGAGAAGCGCGGGTGTGGGCGCGGCTGGGATGGGGGCCGTAGGAGATGCGCCCGGAGAGCGACTTCGGCCAGCGCGCTCGGCCAGCGCGCGTTTCTCCGGAGGTTCGTCTTACCGCGGCCCGAATTGCGGCCGAATAGCCCGATTCCGGCCGATTCGGCCCCGAAGCTCCGGAGAAACGCGGATGCTCCGGAGAAACGTGGGGTGGCGGGGCGGCCAGAGCCGCGGCCAGGGGTGCAGCCGGGGCCGCGCGGCCCCGCGAGGCTCAGTTGCTCGGTGAGGCGCTCGGGGTCGGGATGCCGGTAGGCGTCGGCGTCGGAGTCGGGGTCGGCGAGGGCAGCAGGCCCTTGTATTCCTTCTGGCTCGCGTCCAGCACCGGCAGGAGAAGCTGCTTGCCGGTGTCGGATCCCGACTGGAAGTAGACCGGGAAGAGCCCGCCCGGCTCGGTGTTGATCCCCTGCAGCACGAGCTGCTTGGAACCCTTCGCGCCGAAGGTCCTGGCCTCGCCGGCATCGAGCCGCACGGTGGAGGTGAGCTTGCCCTCTGATCCCTCGTACTGGATGTTCACGGCGGCCGGCTGCTCGCCGTCGTTGATGAGGCTCACCAGCAGGGCGGCCTCCTCGCCGTCCTTGGTGAAGACCAGGGCGTTGCGCACCTGGATCGAGCCGAGGGTGGCGCCGACGCCGTCGCTCGGGTCGTACTGCTTGGTGGTCGACTGCGGGGCGAACAGGCTGCAGCCGGTCGCGCCCAACATCATGGCGGCCGCCAGGACCACGGATGCAGCAATGCGTGCTCTCACAAAACCCTCCAGAAGCAAAGAAAACGGCCTCACATCGCGGACGATCGCCGCGGGAACCTGCTTGGAGTTTAGCCTACCGACCCTCCGCGCCGGGCTCGGGGTAAGGCCACCCTAACTGGGAGATCGCTGTGGTAAACTAGAGGCCACGGAACGGAGTCCCATCCATGCTTTTCGAGGTCGGCGAAACCGTCGTTTACCCCCATCACGGTGCAGCAACCATCACCGAGGTCAAGACGCGAATCATCAAGGGCGAGGAGAAGCTCTACCTCAAGCTCAATGTCACCCAGGGTGACCTGACGATCGAGGTGCCCGCAGAGAATGTGGACCTCGTCGGCGTGCGCGATGTGATCGGCAAAGAGGGACTGGACAAGGTCTTCGAGGTGCTGCGCGCCCCGTTCACCGAGGAGCCGACCAACTGGTCGAGGCGCTACAAGGCCAACCTCGAAAAGCTCGCGTCCGGCGATGTCATCAAGGTGTCCGAGGTCGTGCGCGACCTGTGGCGCCGTGACCAGGACCGTGGACTCTCCGCCGGTGAGAAGCGGATGCTCGCCAAGGCACGCCAGATCCTGATCTCCGAGCTCGCGCTCGCCGAGAAGACTGACGAAGAGAAGGCATCAACGGTTCTCGACGAGGTCCTTGCCTCCTAGGGGCAGCACCGAATCTCCGCGCGTCGGAGTGATCGTCGTTGCTGCCGGAAGCGGCAGCAGGCTCGGCCAGCCCGCGCCGAAGGCCTTTGTCGACCTCCAGGGTCGGCCGATCCTCGAGCACGCCCTGCTGCCGATCTTCGGGCTGAGCGCCGCCGTCCAGGTGGTGGTGGTCGCCCCGGCCGCGCAGCTCGCCGAGGCGCGGGCGATGGCGCACGAGGTCGCCGGTGTCGCGGCGGACTTCGTGACGGTCGTCGCGGGCGGCCCGACCCGGCAGGCCTCGGTCGCCGCGGGAATCGCCGTGCTCGAGCCCGGCATCCGCATTGTCCTGGTGCACGACGCCGCCCGGGCCTTCACGCCGACCAGCCTCTTCGAGACGGTGATTGCCGCGGTGGAGGGATCCGGCTCCGGGGTGATCCCCGGGCTTCCCGTGGCCGACACCATCAAGCGTGCGGTGGACGGCATCGCCGTCGCCACCGTCGATCGCTCGGAGCTCGTGGCGGTGCAGACCCCGCAGGGCTTTCCGCGCCAGCCCCTCGCGGACGCCTACGCGACGGCCACCGCCGAGCACACCGACGACGCCGCCCTCTACGCCTCGGCCGGGCATCCGGTGATCGTCGTACCCGGCGACCCCCTCGCGTTCAAGATCACCACCCCCTGGGACCTGCGTCGCGCGGAGACTCTCGCGTCTTCCGCTCCGGATGTCGCGCGGGAGGCCACGCGAACCGGCGTCGGCATCGACGTGCACGCCTTCGACGAGTCGAGCGAACTCTGGCTCGGCGGGCTGCACTGGCCGGGCGAGGTCGGCCTCGCCGGCCACAGCGACGGCGACGCGCTCAGCCACGCGATCTGCGACGCCCTGCTCTCCGCGGCGGGACTCGGCGACCTCGGCGAGCGTTTCGGCACCGCGGACGAGCGCTTCGCGAACGCGCACGGCGAGGTGTTCATCGCCGAGACGGTGCGGCTCGTGAACGAAGCCGGCTGGGCGATCGGCAACGTCGCCGCGCAGGTGGTGGCCAACCGACCGAAACTCGCCGCTCGCCGCGACGAGCTGCAGCGCACCCTCTCCGCTCTCGTCGGCGCGCCGGTGAGCGTCGCCGCCACGACATCCGACGGCCTTGGTTTCACCGGCCGCGGCGAGGGTGTCGCGGTCGTCGCCACGGCCCTCCTCCGCCCGCTTCCCCCGCAAGTTAGGCTGTGAGTCGTGACTGTGCGCCTCTATGACTCCAGGACCCAGTCCGTGGTCGACCTCGTGCCCCTCGTCGAGGGCGAGGTAGGAATCTACGTGTGCGGGCCGACCGTGCAGTCCTCGCCGCACATCGGCCACCTTCGCTCCGCCCTCGTCTACGACCAGTGGCGGCGTTGGCTGTCCTACCGGGGCTACACCGTGACCCTCGTGCGCAACGTCACCGACATCGACGACAAGATCCTGGCCAACGCGGCCTCCTCCTCGTCCGACGCCACGGAGGAGCAGTGGTGGGCCCTCGCCTACCGCTACGAGCTCGAGTTCACCGAGGGCTACCGCGCCCTCGGAATCCTGCCCCCCACCTACGAGCCGCGCGCCACGGCGAGCATCACCCAGATGCAGCAGATCATCTCCCGCCTCATCGAGAACGGCCACGCCTACGTGGCCGACGACGAGTCGGGCGACGTCTACTTCGATGTGGCGTCCTGGCCCTCCTACGGCGAGCTCACCAACCAGCGGGCCGACGACATGGCGGCCTCGGCCGATTCCGAGTCGAGAGCCAAACGGGATGCCCGCGACTTCGCCCTCTGGAAGGGGCACAAGGAGGAGGAACCGGAGTCCTCCGCCTTCCCCTCCCCGTGGGGCGACGGCCGGCCCGGCTGGCACATCGAGTGCTCGGCCATGGCGACCCGGTACCTCGGGCCCCGGTTCGACATCCACGGCGGCGGCCTCGACCTGCGCTTCCCGCACCACGAGAACGAGCTCGCCCAGTCGTCGGCCGCCGGCCTGCCGTTCGCCAACCACTGGGTGCACAACGGGCTGGTGAACGTGAACGGGCAGAAGATGTCGAAGTCGCTGGGCAACTCGGTGTTCGCGTCGGAGTTCCTCGAGGAGGCCCGTCCCCTCGTGATCCGCTACTACCTCGGCGCCGCGCACTACCGTTCCACCCTCGACTATCACGACGGGGCGCTCATCGAGGCGGAGGCGGCCCTCGAACGCATCGAGGTGTTCCTCGACCGCGCCGAGCGCCGGCTCGAGGGAACCCAGTTCGCCGGGCAGGGCGTGGAGCTGGTTCCCACCGAATTCGCCGAGGCGATGGATGACGACCTCGCCATTCCGCAGGCCCTCGCCGTGCTGCACGACCAGGTTCGGGCCGGCAACGCGGCCCTGGACGCGGAGGATCTGGGCGGCGCCGCCGTGATCCGGGGCAGGGTGCTCGCCATGGCCGAGGTTCTCGGTATCAACCCGATGGCCGTAGAGTGGCACACTGCCGCACACGATCCGGCCAGCGTCGCCCTCGCTGCCCTCGTGGAGAAGCTGCTGGAAGACCGGGACGCCGCGCGCAAGGAGCGCGACTTCAGCTCGGCCGACCGCATCCGCGATGAACTCGCCGCCGCCGGCATCCAGATCGAAGACACCCCGACGGGGTCACATTGGAGTCTTGACTAATGAAGAGCAGTGGAGCGAACAAGCCTCGCGCGGGCGCCGTCCGCAAGAGCAGCACCGGCAAGCAGGTCGGCTCGGGCGGCCAGGGCCGCCAGGCCCTCGAGGGAAAGAAGCCCACGCCCAAGGCCGTCGACCGCCCGTACCACCCCGCGGGCAAGCGCAAGGCCGCGAACGACCGGTTCACCGCGGCCGGCGGCTCGCGCCAGCCCGCCAAGACCGGTTCGAGCGCCGGGGCGCCGCAGCGGCCGCAGGCCGGCCGGGCCAACCGCCCGAAGCAGACCGACGAGTTCGAGGTCGTCACGGGCCGCAACTCGGTGCTCGAGGCGCTGCGCGCCAAGATCCCGGTGACCGCCCTCTACATCGCGACCCGCATCGAGTATGACGACCGGGTGAAGGAGGTCATGCAGCTCGCCACCAAGCGCGGGCTGCCGATCCTCGAGGTGATGAAGCCCGAGCTCGACCGCCTGGCCGGGTTCGACTCGGTGCACCAGGGACTCGCGCTGAAGATCCCGCCGTACGACTACGCGCACCCCACCGACCTGCTGGAGAAGATCATCTCCCGCGGCCAGGTGCCGCTGCTCGTCGCGCTCGACGGCATCACCGACCCGCGCAACCTCGGCGCGATCATCCGCTCGGTCGCCGCGTTCGGCGGGCAGGGCGTGATCGTTCCGCAGCGCCGCTCGGTGGGACTCACGGCCGCGGCCTGGAAGACTTCGGCTGGCGCCGCGGCGCGCACCCCGGTCGCCATGGCGGGCAACCTCACCCAGACGCTCAAGGCGTTCAAGGAGCGCGGCGTGTTCATCCTCGGCCTCGACGGCGGCGGCGACACCCCGCTGCCCGACCTGTCCTGGGCGAAGGAACCCCTCGTGGTCGTCGTCGGCAGCGAGGGCAAGGGGCTCTCCCGACTCGTCACCGAGACCTGTGACGCGATCGTCTCCATCCCGATCAACGCGGCCACGGAGTCGCTCAACGCCGGCATCGCCGCGAGCGTCACGCTCTACGAGATCTCCAAGCAGCGCGCCCGCAAGTAGCGCACGCCGCGGCCGCCAGGCGGTGGCGCCAGGCGGTGGCGCTAGGCGGTGGCGCTCACCGGTGCGAGCCGGTGGGCGGCCGCCAGCGCGCCGAGGATGTCCTGGCTGAGGTCGTCGACGTGTTCGAGACCGATGGAGAGGCGCACGAGCCCGGCGTGGGGCCTGGCCTCGGCAGCGACCGGCCGGTGGGTGAGGGACGCCGGATGCTGGGCGAGCGAGTCGACCCCGCCGAGGGAGACCGCGTTCGTCACCAGTCGCAACGCCTCGATGAACCCCACGGCGGCGTCGTAGCCGCCGGCCAACTCGAGGGCGATCATGCACCCTCCGCCGTGCATCTGGCGGCCGAGGAGGCCGTCGGGATCGCAGCCGTCGAGCGTCGGGTAGAGCACCCGGGAGACGGCCGGGTCTCCGAGCATCCGCCGCGCGAGAGTCTCGGCGGTCTCCTGCTGGGCGCGCACGCGGATCGGCAGCGTGCGCAGCCCGCGGTGCAGGAGGTAGGCAGCGAGCGGATGAAGCACCCCGCCGGTGAGCGCGCGCACGTGGCGCAGGCGGCCGGCCCACTCGTCGGTGGTCGCGACGACCCCGCCCATGACATCGCCGTGGCCACCGATGTACTTGGTGGCGCTGTGCAGCACGAGGGTCGCGCCGTGTTCGATGGGACGCTGCAGCACGGGAGTCGCGAACGTGTTGTCCACGAGAACGGGAACGCCGCCCGCCGCCGCAACGACGGCGGCGATGTCCACCAGCTCGAGCGTCGGGTTGGCGGGGGACTCGATGACGACGAGACCGGTGTCCGCCCGGATGGCCCCGGCGATGCCGGCGAGGTCGGTCCAGGTGACGGAGGTGCCCACGAGGCCGCTCTCCAGCACGTGGTCGGTGCCTCCGTAGAGCGGGCGGAGGGCCACGACGTGCGGGCGGCCGGCGGTGACGGTGGCGAGCAGGCAGGCGGCGAGGGCGGCCATGCCGCTCGCGAAGGCGACCGCGGACTCCGACCCCTCGAGCGCGGAGAGGGCGTCCTCGAAGCGGGCGACGCCGGGCTGCCAGAGCCGCTGGTAGACCGCAGACTGGCCGGGCAGCAGCACGCCGCCGGTGGCGAGCTGTTCGTAGGATTCGCCGCCGAGCTCCACGCCGGGAAGCGGGTTGGTGGTGGAGAAGTCGATGGTGGGCACATGCGAGCCGCTCTCGCTCAGGCCCTCCATTCCGGCATGCACGGCGCGGGTCTCGAGACGGAATTCGGAGGTCGACATGGGTCGACGAAACCAGAATCTGCGACCAAACTCGAGAGAGCCGAAAGCAAGTGCGATAATTGACCCTGTCATTGGGGATCCTGCATTTTCGGGCGACGATCTCCCCGTCCGACGAAAGAACCAGCGAAGGGGTCGACGCGATGATCGACGACACGGACCGCCTCATCATCCGGGCGCTCTCGGCCAATGCACGCATGTCTGGGTCCGCGCTGGCCGCCGCCGCCGGAGTCGCCGAGTCCACGGTCTCGCTCCGGCTGAAGCGGCTGCACGCCTCGGGGGTGCTGCGCGGCTACCACGCCGACGTGGACATCGCGGCGCTCGGCATGACCGTGCAGGCGCTCATCTCGATCCGCCTGGTCTCCATCGTGCGAGAGGAGGTGGACCGCTTCCGCCGAGAGGCTCCGAACTGGCCGGGCGTGCTCGCCCTCTTCCACATGGGAGGCGTGGACGATTTCCTCCTGCACGTGGCCGCGCCGAACGCGTCAGATCTGCGCGACTTCGTGCTCGAGAACCTCGCCGGCCATCCGGCGGTCGCTCACACGGAGACCAACCTCATCTTCGACCACGTTGCCGGCCGCGGCCTCGAGCGACTGCTCGGCTAGTTGTACTGCCCAGGCAGGTTGGTTGATTGGGTGTGCCTCTCTGTCCCGAGCTTTTCGGCCCGCTGGCGGTGTCGCCCGCGTCGGTCGCGCCGTGTTCTGCAGGACGGGCCCGGAGTCTTGGGTGCCTGCCTCGCAGACTCTGGTTATGCAGGACAGCGTCTGCAGGACACGGCAGGAATGTGGCGACCCGAACGGTCCCGGTCTGCGGGACGCTCCCGTCGGTTCTGCACCTCCCGTGCTCGCTATCGGCCCGAGCCGTCCTGCACAACGCGTCCTGCACAACGCGCGCCGGGGCAAGGGAGTGCCGCACGGCGGCGGGGACAGGCGGGCCGACAGCTAGACCCTCGAGCGCCAGTCGCTCTCATCGACCACCGAGATCGGCAGGGTGATCGTGCCGGTGACCGGGTCGATCACGGTGGCCTCGTCGCGGCGGTGGCGCAGCACGGTGTCGACGTAGGAACTCACGGCCTCGGCGAGCGGCACGTCCCGGTTCTCGTTCTGCGAGAGGAACCAGCGGTGGTCGAGCAGCTGGTGGAAGACCTCGGCGGGCTCGAGGCGACGCTTGAGGTCGCGCGGGATGGCGCGGATCACCGGTTCGAAGACTTGGGCGAGCCACTCGTGGGCCACCATCTCCTCGTCGAGGCCCTGCTTCTTGAAGGTCGCGGTGTAGGAGTCGAGGTCGTTGAGCAGGCGGCGGGCCTGGTTCTCCTGGGCGTCGAGTCCGGTGAGGCGCAGCAGCCGGCGCTGATGGTGGCCGGCGTCCACCACCTTCGGCTGGATGCGCACCTGGGTGCCGGAGTCATCGGTCTTGATCGCGAGCTCCTCGATGTCGAATCCGAGCTCGTTGAGGCGCTCGACGCGCTCGTTGATGCGCCAGCGCTCGGAGGAGGAGAAGGACTCGGATCCCGTGAGCTCCTTCCACAGGTTGCGGTAGGCGGCGACGATGCCGTTGGAGACCTCCACCGGGTCGGCGTCCTCGTCGAGGCGACCACCGGCCGCGAGGTCGAGCAGCTCCCCGGCGATGTTGACCCGGGCGATCTCCAGGTCGTTCTCACGCTGGCCGTTGGAGAGGCCGCTGTAGAGCTGGCCGGTCTCGGCGTCCACGAGGTAGGCGGCGAACGAACCGGCGTCGCGGCGGAAGAGCGTGTTGGACAGGGACACGTCGCCCCAGAAGAAGCCATGGATGTGCAGCCGCACCAGCAGCACGGCGAGGGCATCCACGAGCCTGGTCGCCGTGTCCGGTCGCAGAGTCTGCGAGTACAGCGCCCGGTAAGGGAGCGAGAACTTGAGGTGTCGCGTGACGAGCACGGACTCGAGCGGGTTGCCCTCATCATCAGTGCGGTTGGTGATCACCGCGACCGGGTCGACGCAGGGCACGTCGAGCTTCTGCAGCGCGCGCAGCATGTCGTACTCGCGCTTGGCCAGCTCAGACGAGGTCTCCTTGATCGCGATCACGTAGCCGCTGAGATGCACGAACCGCACGAGGTGCCGGGAGATGCCCTTGGGCAGGGCGGCGATCACGCTGTCTGGCCACACGTCGAGGGGGAGATTCCACGGCAGGTCGAGCAGGGCCGGGTCGACGGTTGCCGAGGTGATGTTGAGTGAGCCGCTCATGCGTTGTGCCTATCGAGATCTGGAGAGAAAAAAAGTGCGGGCGACGAAAGAGATCGTCGCCCGCACCAGGGTTGTTCGACCGACTAGTCGGCGACGGCCTTGCTGAGGCGGTTGCCCGACTCGATGTCGAAGGCGTGGATGTGGGCGGGCTCCGGAAGGATGAAGACCGTCTCGCCGGCGTTCGGGTGAACGCGGCCATCGACGCGGGCGACGATGTCGACGCGGCCACCGTCGATGTCGGTGTGACCGTAGAGGTAACCGTCGGCGCCGAGTTCCTCGACGAGGTCGACGTCAACCTTGAGGCCCTCGCCGGTGGTCGAGACGCGAACGTCCTCCGGGCGAACTCCGATGGTGACCTTGGTGTTGCTCGTCGCGCCCATGGTGGCACGGTCGAGGGCCGCGACGGCCGATCCGAACTTGAGTCCACCGTCGACGAGGTCGGCGGTGAAGAGGTTCATGGCCGGCGAGCCGATGAATCCGGCGACGAAGACGTTCTTCGGGTTTGCGTACAGGTCGCGGGGGGTTCCCACCTGCTGCAGCACGCCATCCTTGAGCACGGCGATGCGGTCACCCATGGTGAGCGCCTCGGTCTGGTCGTGCGTGACGTAGACGGTCGTGACGCCGAGGCGGCGCTGGAGGGAGGCGATCTGGGTGCGCGTCTGCACGCGGAGCTTGGCGTCGAGGTTCGACAGCGGCTCGTCCATGAGGAACACCTGCGGCTGGCGAACGATTGCGCGGCCCATGGCGACGCGCTGACGCTGTCCACCGGAGAGCGCCTTCGGCTTGCGGCCCAGGTACGGCTCGAGGTCGAGCAGCTTGGCGGCCTCGAGAACGCGGGTGGCGCGCTCGTCCTTGTTGACGCCGGCGATCTTGAGCGCGAAGCCCATGTTCTCGGCGACCGTCATGTGCGGGTACAGCGCGTAGTTCTGGAACACCATCGCGATGTCGCGGTCCTTCGGCGGCACGTCGGTGACGTTGCGGTCGCCGATGAGGATGTTGCCGTCGTTGACCTCTTCGAGGCCGGCCAGCATGCGCAGCGACGTGGACTTGCCACAGCCGGAGGGGCCGACGAGGACGAGGAATTCGCCATCAGCGACGTGCAGGTCGAGGGCGTCGACGGCGGGCTTGGTCGAACCCGGGTAGAGACGGGTTGCTTTGTCAAAAGTGACAGATGCCATGGTTCTATTGCTCCTTCACCGGCAGGTACGTGCCGGACGATCCGTAGTGAATGGAAGATACTGCTCGGTCATTATGTCACGTAGAGGTGTGTGCCGTTAAACCTGCGTTCGCCGACTGGCTAGGCTTATCCAGCGTTCGTCTGGGTTATTCCCAGAATCACTGTCTACTGTGCAAAGGGCTCCCGCTCACTGCAGTCGAGACGGTTCGAGGGCCACAACCATGTTGATCAATAGTGAGGTTCGATGAGTTACGGCGGTGCTGGCGACGATCGCCTCAGCAAGAACCAGAGGCGCGAGGCCGCTCGTGAGAAGGCCCGCACTCTGCGCGAAGAGCAGAGGAAGAAGGATCGCCGAAGCCGCTTCGTGCTTCAGGGCAGCCTCATCGTCGTTTCCCTGGCGATCATCGCCGTCATCGTCGTCGTGATCACCAGCTCGGTGCGCCCGCCGTCTGCTGGACCCAAGAACATGCTCAGCGACGGCATCAAGATCGGCCAGAACCTGGCCGCCGTGCCGACCGCCGCCCTTGAGCCGGGCGATGCCCCGGTGCCGTCGCCCCGCAACAAGGCCGACGTGATCGACATCCAGATCTTCGTCGACTACCAGTGCCCCGTGTGCCAGGTCTTCGAGCAGACCAACACCGCCCAGATCGAGTCCTATCTCAAGACCGGGGCCGCCACGCTCGAGATCCATCCGATCGCGATTCTCGACAACCGCTCGCTCGGCCAGCGGTACTCCAGCCGCGCGGCGAACGCGGCGGCCTGTGTCGCCAACTTCTCGCCGAATTCCTACTTCAACTTCAACGGCCTGCTCTTCGAGGAGCAGCCGAAGGAGAACACCGAGGGGCTGACCGACCAGAAGCTCATTTCCATCGCCAAGCAGGCCAAGGTCGAATCCCTCGCCTCGATCACGAGCTGCATCACGGACCAGTCGTTCAAGGCGTGGGTGACGGCGGCCACGTCGCGCGCCACCACCGGTCCGATCCCCAACTCCGATGTGAAGAAGGTGTCGGCGACGCCGACCGTGATCATTAACGGGGCCAAGTTCAATGGCGCGGCGACGGACGCGAGCGCGTTCTCCGCCGCCATCCAGAAGGCCGCCGGCGACACGTTCCGCGAGGGCGCCACGGCGACCCCGAGTCCCAGCCCGGCCCCGTAACGCTCAGCTCCGGTCGCGAGCCCCGGGGGGAGCGGCGACCGAGGCCCGCTCGACCAGCTGCACCGAGGTGACGATCGGGGACGCCGATCGCGCGCTCTCGGCGCGATCGGGGAAGAGCAGCGACGAGACCGCCCTGGCCTTCGCCCCGAAGTCCTGGGCGATGGTTGTCAGCTGCGGGGTCACGAATCGTCCGGCCGCGAGGTTGTCGAAGCCGATGATGGACACGTCCTGCGGCACCCGCAGCCCGGCCGCCACGAATCCCTGGATGAGTCCGATCGCGAGGATGTCGGCGGTGGCGAAGATGGCGGTCGGGCGGGCGCCCGGCTCGAGTCCCGCCTCCGACCACCGGGCCGCGAGGGAGGTCGCGAGGGCGTGACCGGCCTCGTGGCTGGCGTGCGCATCGAGCACGGCGTCGTCGGAGAGCAACACCCCCTCGGAGGCGAGGCCGGCGCGGAAGCCGGCGAGGCGTTCCCGCACGACCCCGGTGGTGCTGCCGATCAGCCCGGCGAACGCCACGGAGCGGTGCCCGGCGCCGAGGAGGTGCCGCGCGGCCTGCCTTCCTCCGTCGAAGTCGTCGATGCGTACCGACCGAACGGCCGGATTGTCGGCGTAGGCGTCGAGGGACACGAGCACCGCGTCGCCGACCGGGCGAAGGGCGCCGACCTGGCTCTCGGTGAACTCGAGCAGCACCGCGCCGTGGAGGTTCCAGGTCTGCACCGCCTCGCGCACCTCGGCGACGTCCACGATGCCGCGCAGCAGCAGGTCGAATCCTCGCGCTCGGAATTCGCGTTCGAGCCCGCCGAGCATGTCGACGTCGTACGGGCTGAGCAGCAGGCGCGAGGTGTCCGCGGCGGGCACGATGAGACCGATCGTTCGCGAGGCGCTGCCGGCGAGGGTGCGGGCGGAGGCGCTCGGCACGTAGCCGCGTGCGGCCACGATGGACAGCACCCGGTCGATCGTGGCCGACGACACCCTGGCGTGGTTTCCGTTGACCACGTTGGAGACCGTCTGGAGGCTGACGCCGGCCTCGGCGGCGATGTCCTTGAGGGTCACGCGCACGGCATCCTCCGATTGGGGTCACTCGAATTTAGCGGATCTGGGTCGTCGCGGATCTGGGCTTTCGCGCATCTGGGGCCGACACGCTGACGGCGGCTTGACAGCGAGGGGGCGATGCCGCTTGACTTTCGGAGGCAAGGTTGAGCGCTAAACCATTCCCGCTCGATTCCGCCGGAAACCCCCTCCCCTCGCCGTGAAAGGCCGTCAATGACCCTGTCAGCGTCCACCGAGCCAGCGCCGTCCGCGGCCCCGACCGAGCTGAGGGTGGGAGTGATCGGGCTGGGATTCGCCGGCACCACCCACCTTGACGCGTACACGGCGCTCCCGGGTGCCACCGTCGTCGCCCTCGCCGGCCAGGAGGAGCCCAGGCTGGCCGAGCTCGGCCGCACCCGCGGCGTCCCGAACCTCTACCACGACTGGCAGGACCTCGTCGCGCGCGACGACCTCGACATCGTGAGCATCGGCGTGCCCAACCACCTGCACCATCCGATCGCGATCGCGGCGCTGGCCAGCGGCAAGCACGTCTTCTGCGAGAAGCCGCTCGCCACCACCGGCGCGCTCGCCGCGGAGATGACCGACGCGGCCCTCGCCAACAACCGAGTGCTCGAGATCGCCTTCAACCATCGCCGCCGTGGCGACGTGCGCCTGCTCAAGGACTACCTCGCCTCCACCGAGCTGGGCCGCATCTACCACGCCCGCGCGAGCTGGCGCCGACGCAGCGGCATCCCGGGCATCGGCTCCTGGTTCACCAACCGGGCGATGTCCGGGGGCGGTCCCATGATCGACCTCGGCTCGCACGTGCTCGACATCGTGCTCCACCTGCTGGGCGAGCCCCGCGTGCTCTCCGTGAGCGCTGTCGACTACGGGGAGGTCGGGCGACTCGGTCGGGGCGGCGCCAGCAACTCCCAGACGACCGGGGGCACCCAGACCTTCGAGGTGGAGGACTTCGCCTTCGCCCTGCTCAGGCTCGACAACGGGGCGAGCATCCAGTTGGAGGCGTCCTGGGCCGACTACACGGCCCACGACAACGACATCTCCGTGGACCTGCTCGGCTCGATGGGCGGCGCGAGCCTCTTCGTGCGCGACCACGCCACCGACGACACCCTGCGGCTTCACTCGGAGGTGCACGGCGCGTCGGCCGTCACCGTGCCCCGGGTGCACGTGCCCGGCGGGGAGCACCGGCTCGTGATCGAGGAGTTCCTCGCCACGATCCGTTCCGGCCAGTGGGCGAACTCCTACGGCGAGTACGCCCTGCACCGCAGCCGCGTGCTCGACGCCGTCTATGAATCCGCTCGCACCAACAAGGAAGTGACTGTCGCATGAGAATCACCGTCTGGAACGAGAACGTGCACGAGAGCCGCGGCGACGCGATCGTCGCCGAGAACTACCCGCGGGGCATCCACGGCGCGATCGCCGAGGGCCTCGCCGGGCACTTCGACCTCGCCGAGGGTGGCGCGGACACCATCCGCACCGCCACCCTCGCCGATCCGGAGCACGGCCTCACCGACGAGGTGCTCGACGCCACCGACGTGCTGCTCTGGTGGGCGCACATCGCCCACGACCAGGTGTCGGATGAGGTGGTGGAGCGGGTGCACCGGCGCGTGCTCGCCGGGATGGGCATCCTCGTTCTGCACTCCGGCCACTACTCCAAGATCTTCCAGAAGCTCACCGGGTCCACCGCCTCGCTGCTCTGGCGCAACGAGGGCGAACGCGAGCTGGTGTGGACGATCGCGGCCACCCACCCGATCGCCGCGGGCATCCCGAACCCGCTCGTGATCGCGCGGCAGGAGATGTACGGCGAACCCTTCGACATTCCGGTGCCGGACGAACTGGTCTTCGTCTCGTCCTTCGAGGGCGGCGAGATCTTCCGCTCGGGCGTCACGTACACGCGCGGGCACGGCCGGGTCTTCTACTTCTCGCCCGGCGACCAGGAATACCCGGTCTATCACCAGCCCGAGGTGCTGAGGGTGCTGGCGAACGGAATCCGCTGGGCGGCCCCGACCCTTCCGCTCGAGGAGCAGGTGGCGAAGCACGCCCCGCTCGGGTGGTTCGAGGGCTAGCCAGCTCGTCGGATCTCGACCTCGCCCAGGGCCGGACCGGCGATCGCGGCGGCAAGCGTCTGGCCGGCGGCGAGGTCGCGCACGATGATGCCGGGCGTGCCGTCGTCCGCCCAGCCGCCGCCCTGGGGTCGAAGGTGCACCGTCGACATCTCGCGGGAGAGACCGAATCCGGTGGCCTTGAGCAGGGCCTCCTTGCGCACCCACACGTCGAGAATGTCGCCGGACACGGCTTCGCCGGCGGCCAGGATGTCCCGCTCGAGCGGGCCGAGGTCGGCGCCGGGCCGCCGCTCCTCGAGGTCGACGCCGACGGCTGCCCCCTGCCGCACGGCCACGGCGACCCAGGCACCGGAGCGGCTGAGGCTGAACTCCGGTGCGTGCGGGTGCGCCAGCTGTGGCCGACCGTGCGGACCGCCGCAGGCCGGGCACGCGCCCCGGCGAAACGACACGAGCGCGGGCTCCACCGCCAGCACCGAGCCGAGCACCAGGCGCAGCACCGCGTGCGCCCGGGCGAATCGTGCCGAGGCCAGCGGGTCGACGAGGCTCCTCGCGCGGGCCCGCTCGTCCGGGTCGAGCCACTCGGTGGGCCGGGAATCGTGGCACGGAAGGCCGAGCTCGGCGGCGACCCGCGGAAACTCGTCGTCGACGCAGGCGACCCAGACGCGGGTCGCGCCTGGGTCGACTTCACTCATGTCTAGGTGCCATCCCGTTGCGGCTGGGACGCGGGCCCGGTCACCGGCTCGCCGGGCACCCGCACGGTGCGCCAGGTGTCGATCGCGATGACGGTTCCCACGATCACCATGGACAGCGAGAGGGCGGCGAGAGTATCGGTGAGCCAGTGGTAGCCGAGATACATCCGGCTCGTCATCGCGGCGACGATCCCAAGCACCGAGACGATGGCGGCCACCACCACGCGACCGACCGATGGAGCGCGGGAGATGAGCAGGAACGACGTGAGGATGAGGAAGTCGCTGGCGCCGAGCACGTGTCCGGACGGAAACGAGGGTGTCGAGTCCGGTCCGATCAGCATCAGGTTGCTCGGAGGCCGGTGCCGGTGAACGATGGGGGCGATCGTATTGGCCACGATCACCCCGGTGATCATGGCGCCGGCGAGGAGGAGCGGCCGCCACAGGTGTCGCGCGAGCAGCGCCCAGGTGACCGTGGTGATGAGGATGATGATCGGCAGGAAGATCGGGCCGAAGATGGTCGTGATCACTCCCATCACCGCCGTGGTGGCTGGCGAGCGCAGCGAGTTGATCCAGAGCTCTGTCGGTCGGTCCAGCCGAGCCAGGCCGGTCTGCTGCAGCACCGACGTAAGGATGACGGCGAACAACACGAGGCCGAGCGGGATGAGGATCGAGGAAGTCAGGTAGAGGTTCCGTCGGGTCTCGGGGCGAACGTAGCGCTCCTCGACGATGAATTTGCCGCGCCAGCTCTGCCAGCGGCTCTCATCGGGTGCGGTGGCAGTGGCCATAGTTTTGTTTCCTTATCACTCGAGACGCGCAGTCGTCACTGACCGGCCACAATATCGCGTAACGGGGAGTCTGGCGCCCTCGGCCCGCCTAGAGTCCCTCCGCGATGGCGGCGGTCGCGCGAAGCCACGCCTCGCGGGTGGCCGGTGCGAGGGCGTCGATCACCAGCGGCCCTCCCGCCACCAGTGCCGGGTCGTATGGCACGTCCACGACCGCGCGGGTGAGCTGACCGAAGTGGTCGTGCAGCCGCGCGGAGAGCTGCTCGTCGGCGTTCTTCGCCGGGGACGCCAGGATGGTCACCGCCTGGTCGACCTTGTCCGAATGCCCCTTCTGGCGTAGCCCGTCGAGCAGGGAGGCGGCTCCGTATGCGGTGTCCTCGCGGATGGTGGAGACGATCACGAGCTGGTCGGCGGTCTCGACGGCCGCCTCCCAGTTCGACGCCCGCATGTTGTTCCCGGTGTCGATCACGAGCACCCGGTAGAAACGGCTGAGGGTGGCGTGGAGCTTGCGGAACGCGTCGGCGTCGATGCTCGCGGCACCGGCCGGGTCCAGGTCGGAGGCGAGCGCGTCGAACTGGGCGTCGCCCTGGGCCCGCACGTAGTTGTCGAGATCGCCCACGCGCACGGAGCGGGGATCGGCGAACCGGTCGAGCGCGCGCAGCAGGTCGACGGCCGTGTTGGTGTGCCGGGCGGCCTGCGCCCGCACGCCCAGGGTGCCCATCGTCTCGTTGTTGTCCCAGGCCAGGGTGTACCCGCCGCGGTATATGCCGAGGGTGGCGGCGATCAACAGGGTCGTGGTGGTCTTGTGCGCACCTCCCTTGGGATTGAGCACGACGATCGTGCGCGGCCCGTTGAGGCTGCGCTGCACGGCGGTGATCGCGGCCCGGTGGGCTCGCTCCCCCGAGCCCGGTGTCGGCGAGATCAGGCCCGCGGAGAGGCGGCGAACGGCACCCTGCCAGCCCCATCCCGCCGGGCCGGCCGGGGGCTCCGGGCGGGAGTCCAGGAAGTCGGCGAGGGTCGGGGGCGTGGCGGATTCGCCGTCGAGCGCCCCCGCGAACGAGCGGGAGTCAGGCGCCGAAATCGGCATCGGAAAGACGGACTCCTCGTCGAGAGCGGGCAGGGCAGCCCGCGGCGCTGGTTCGGACGCCGCAGGTTCGGGCAGTGCCGGCTCGGGCGGAAGGGGCATGGCCGTCTCCCGCCTGACGGCGGAGACCGGTTCGGCCCGGCCGTCTTCGGCCGGCGGCACCAGGATGGGGCGGGTCTGCGGGGGAACCCCGGCCCCCACTCCCTCGACGCGTCCGTCGGGGTGCACCAGCAGCTCGCCCTGGCCGGACTCATCCTCCGTCGTGATGTAGAGGGCGCGACCGCTGACCCGCGCGCGGGTCGTCACGTGGGCGATGATTTCCTCCCGCACACCGGCATCGTCGGCGGCGACGATGGGGTGGCTGAGACCGTCGACGAGTACCTCGCCGGCGGTGCTTCCGCGAACAATCACATGGATGCGGGGTTGGGCGGTTTCTTCCTGAGACATGGGTGAACGGTTCCGTTCTTACTCAATGCGGTGGTTTTGCGCCGCCTGAGCAGCATAGTGTGCCCCGTTCGGGGGTGCCCGACCGGCCGCCCTGCGCCGCGTGCGCCCTGAAGGGGGGACTGTACCGAACTGTCGGTATACGCGAGCATGGTTCAAGAAAAAGGAGGCCGCATGTTGTCGATCGCGTACCTGAGTTCAGCGAGCCGCGCGTACTCCGACGAGGACCTGGCGCGACTGCTCACGAGCATTCGCGGAAACAACGCCCGGCTCGGCATCACGGGCATCCTGTTGTACAGCAACAGCCAGTTCATGCAGGTTCTCGAGGGTCCGGACGAGGCGGTGCGGGCACGCTACGCCGCCATCGCCGTCGATCCTCGACACTTCGGCGTCCGGATGCTCAGCGTGGAGTCCATCACCGAACGGCACTATCCGAGCTGGCGGATGGGCTACCGCGCGCTCACGGACAGCTTCTCGCGGTCCATCCCCGGCTACGACGACTTCTTCCACCAACCGCAGAGCCCGACAAACGTGTCGGAGACCGCTGAGCGGGCGCTGCGGCTGCTCGATTGGTTCCGCGACAACTCGCTGCCCGTCGGCCAGACGGCGTAGGCCTCGCCCCGAGGCCGCCGGATCCCCGGCCGCCTGTCCCCGCCCTGGTGCGCCCCGCCCCAACGTTCATAACTCCTGCAAAACCTCGCATCGAGGCCGTGCAAGTCCTGAATTCCCGGGGTTGCGGCAGGCGGCGTGCCGGGATTTGCCGGAGTTATGCGCGCGGCTTGGCCGGTTCGGCGGCCCGGCCCGGCGTGGCCCGACCGGCTCGGGCGGCCCCGGATCGTCGTCGGGCGGAGGGATCTCGCTCGCCGCCCCGCGTTCACAACTCAGGCAGGATGCTCCCGCGCGGCCGCGCGCGGCCCCAATTCCCGGGGCGCGACGGGCGGCGGGCCGAGATCAGCCTGAGTCATGCGCGCGCCGGCGGCGGCCTCAGGCGGTGGGGAGCTCGCTCGCCATCCCGGCATGAACCGGCACGAACTCGATCATGTTCCTGGGGTGCACGGTCTTGGCCGGGCCGCGAGAGAACCCCTTCGCGTCCAGGTGGTTCTGGGCACGGAACTCCGCCAGGGTCGTGTCGTAGATCGCGTTGACCTGCTCGCCCGAGAACACCTCTGATGACCCGTCGGCAAACGTGATGGAAATGGTGGCGGAAGTCGGGAAGTGCCTGTTCATGCGGATGAAGCCGTCGGAATCCTGATGGAGGGTGATCATTTCGTTCCCGTCTACGCGATAGTTCGCCGCTGACACGCTACAGGCCGCACGAGTCGACGGCGGCCTGATCATGGATGAACTCGTGCTGCGCCGTGGGCGGCCGCGAAAAAAGGGGCGGCCGCGATACCTCGAGACCGCCCGGGAACTCGCGACCGCCCGCCCCTCGGGGTGCGCCCCGGCTCAGCGCACCGACTTGCGCTCGTAGATCGCCATCGACCAGGCGTACCCGACGGCCGTGATCACGACGCACCAGCCGATCGCGAGCGTCGGGTTCCAGCCGAGCGGTGTGCCGAGCAGCAACCCCCGGATGGTCTCGATGAACGGGGTGAACGGCTGGTACTGGGCGAACCACTGCAGCCAGGCCGGCATCGACGCCGTCGGCACGAAACCGCTGCCGAGAAGTGGCAGGAGGGTGAGGATCATCGGCAGGTTGCTGGCGGTCTCGACAGTCTTCGACTGCATTCCCATGGCGACCCCGATCCAGCTGACCGCGAACGAGATGAACACGATGAGGCCGACGGCGGCGAGCCACTCGATCGGCCCGGCGGATGGGCGGAAGCCCACGGCCAGGCCGACGCCGAGCACCAGGGCGACCGCGATGACCGCCTGGATGGTGTTGCCGAGCACGTGTCCGGCGAGTACCGCCGCCCGGGAGATCGCCATCGTGCGGAACCGGGCGGTGATGCCCTCGGTCATGTCCATCGAGACCGTGATGGCGGCGCCACTGGCGGTGCCCGCGATGGTGATGAGCAGGATGCCCGGCATCACGTAGGCGAGGTAGGCGTCCCGCCCGGCCGCCGGGTCCACGCCGGGCAGGCCGGCCCCGAGCGTGCCGCCGAAGACGAACACGACGAGCAGCAGGATCACCACCGGTCCCAGGATGGTGAACATCGACAGGCCGGGATAGCGCACGATGTGCAGCAGGTTGCGGCGCAGCATCGTGATCGAGTCGGCGACGACGTGCGACTGTGGACGCGCGCCCAGGGCCGTCTGGCGCGGGGCGATCGTGGTGGTCATGATTCGTTTCCCTTCCTGTCTGTCAGGTCCGACCGACCCTTCGTGCCGGTCAGGGCGAAGAAGACGTCGTCGAGATCCGGGGTGTGGATGCTGAGGTCGTCCACCTCGAGGCCCGCCGAGTCGAGGCGGTCCAGCACGGTTCGCAGGGCGCGCACCCCGCCGTCGGTGGGCACGGTGAGTGCCAGGCCGGCATCGTCCCGAGTGGACCCGTCGCGCGCGGACTCGGGGCCGTGCTCGCGCAGGGCGCGGGAGGCGCCGTCGAGCGCCGCGGCATCCGCGAACCGGAGCCGGATGTGCCCGCCCGGCACGAGGCGCTTGAGCTCCTCCGGCGTGCCGGCCGCGACGATGCGTCCACCGTCTAGCACCGCGATCCGGTCCGCGAGTTCGTCCGCCTCGTCGAGGTTCTGGGTGGTGAGCAGCACGGTCGTGCCGTCCGCGACGAGGTCGCGCACGATGTCCCACATGGTGTGGCGGCTGCGCGGGTCCAGCCCCGTGGTGGGCTCGTCGAGAAAGATCACGCCCGGCGTGCTGACGAGGGTCATCGCGAGGTCGAGGCGGCGCTGCATCCCGCCGGAGTAGGTGGCGAGTGGTTTGCGGGCGGCCTCGACCAGGTCGAACTGCTCGAGCAGCTCGGCCACCCGCGTCTTCGCACGCCTCGCCCCCAGGTGGCGCAGCCGGGCCATCAGCAGCAGGTTCTCTTCGCTCGTGAGCAGCTTGTCGACCGCCGAGAACTGCCCGGTCAGGCCGATGACCGCGCGCACGCCGGCCGGATCGCGAACGACGTCGCAGCCGTTCACGTGCGCCGTGCCGCCGTCGGGCCGCAGGAGAGTGCTGAGGATGTGCACGGTCGTGGTCTTGCCGGCGCCGTTGGGGCCGAGAAGCGCGGTGACGGTGCCCGGTGCAACCGTGAGGTCGACGTCGTCGAGCACGGTCTTCTTGCCGTAGGACTTGCGCAGCCCACGGACTTCGATCGCGGGGATTGTCATGGTGTCGTGCCCTTCTGTTCGAGGCCCGGGACTACCGGGCGCGTTGGATGGTGATGTCACCGAACTGGGTGCGTGCGCGCACTGCCACCGACGAGTCGGAGGTGTCGGGGGCGCGGTCGCCGTCGAGCTGGTTGCGCACTCGTCCCTCTTTCGACGACAGGTCGAGCCAGGCGGGAACACCCTCGCGCACGCCGATGGCGATCAGGCCGTAGCCGCTGTCGACCTGGATGGACCCGCTCGACACCTCGTGCAGTTGGATGCTGCCGTACGCGGTCTTCGCGGTCACCGAGGCGAGAGCCCTGGTGACCTCGAGGTCGCCGTAGGAGAGCTTCGCTTCGAGCTCGCCGCCGATCTCCCCGACCGTGACGTTGCCGTGAGAGGCCTTGAGGAGGGCATCCCCCGTGACAGTGCCGACCTTGATCTGGCCGTGGTCTGCGGTGATCTCGATCCCGCCGTGCGCGCTGCCCACGATCGCGGCGCCGTGCCCCGCGCGCAGCCAGAGGTCGCCGGTGGAGTCGACGTCGATCCCACCGGTCGAGGCCTTGATGCGGGTGGCGCCGAGGCGGCCGACGGTGCGCACCAGGCCGACCGCAAGCTCCGCGGTGAGCCGTGATCCGGTGGGAAGCTCGACCCTGAGGTCGACGGACTCGGTGGGGCCCACGAAGCTGATTCGTGGCCGCGGGCCCTTGACAGTGAGCCGCTCGCCATCGAAGTCGACTTTCGTCTCTTCCGCGCCTCGGCGATCGACGGCCTTCTCCGGGTTGGTGGGCGACACGGTGATGACGGTGTCTGTACGGTCACTGGCGATGACCTCGATCTCGCCGACCGGCAGGTTGATGGCGACGTCGATCGGTGTGGGGGTCGTGAATGTGGGCATGCTGGCGCTTCCGTTCTGTAGGCGTGGCTGACGGGCCCCGCGGGATCGCGGGGCTGGGGAGTGCTGGGCGGGAAGGCTTATCGCGCCCAGCCGGCGAAGTTGTCGCCGGTGCGCAGAGTGCGCTGCGCGGATCGTCGCTGTTTGGGTTGCAGGGCCGCCGCGACCGCACGCACCAGCCAGGTGTTGACGGACAGGCCGTCGGCGGCGGCCGCCTCGTCCACCCGGGTCTTGAGGGCATCCGGCAGCCTAAGCGTGGTGCGCGAGGTGCTCGCATCGTCGAGATCGACGGATGCGACGGTGCGGTCGTCGTCGTCGGGCTCCGTAGTCGATTGCGTGACCACGAACTCGATCTCGCGTCCGCGCAGCCGCAGGTCGACCGAGCCAGGCGCGAGGTCGCGGGTGATCTCGCCGGCCGCGGCCGACAGGGCGTCGAGCAGCACGAGCCGGGTCGCGGCATCCAGCCCGGCGGCGAGCCGTTCGGCCACGGCGCGGGTGTCGTTCGAGCCGTTCGCCGCGGCATCCACGAGCTGGCGCTGCAGATCGGTGACGTACTGTCCAAGTTCCATGTCACCAGAATGACACCATCGTGGTGTCATGTCAAGCGTGAGTGGTGTCATCCCCGCGAAATGACCGCGATCTGTAGGCTGGCGCCCGGCCTGGCCGAGTCTCTCCCGCTGCCATCGGGGATCGTCGTCAACACCTGCCGGCGGGCCGACGCGGGCTGAGCATCCTCAGGAGATCGCGGCCGTCACCAGTTCGGCGACTCGCTTCTCCACCGCCGGGCTCCACTTCTCCAGCGCGTAGGACACCGGCCAGATCTCGCTGTCGTCGAGGTGGGCGGCGTCCTGAAACTCGAGGGTCGAGTATCGGGAGTTGAACTTGCCCGCGTTCTTGAAGGCGAAGACGATCTTGCCGTCGTCGTTCGTGTAGGCGGGCATGCCGTACCAGGTCTTCGGCCACAGCCCCGGCGCGCTCGCCGTCACCGTGGCGTGCACGCGTTCGGCGAGCACCCGGTCGTCCGGCGCCATCTTCGCGATGCTGTCGAGCAACGCATGCAGGCCGTCCGCCCTCTTGGCGCCGGCCTTGCCCTCGGCGCGCAGCTCCGCCGCGCGACCCTTCATCGCGGCACGCTCCTCGGCGGTGAAGCCGCCGGATTCGGAATTCGTGGGCATTCTGGCTCTCCGTTCGTTACGCGCGCGGCTGGACGTGGTCGCCGCCTTCGTTCACAGGCTAGGCCGACCCGCTCGTCGGCGCTTCTCGGATCCTGCTCGTTTCCCGCCGACTGCGGGCTCTCTCTCGGCGGCCAGGCCGAGGTCGGCCCGATCGAATGGCCGGTGGTGGCGGGAGCGTCAACGGGGTAGTTCGTTTGCGTGTGTGCCCGTTTGTCGAGATCGGGCACGGTCGTGGTGCCCCAATCGCGACAAACAGGCCCAATCGCGAGCTATCCGGTTCGGTGACGTGCATACGAACATCGACTTACGAGGTGACATCAGAGGGCCTCGTACGTGACCGGCGCAATCGTGCCGGTCGACGGCGGTGCTACCGCCTGAGGCGAATCTCCGACACCTGCGGGAGCCTCGCCGTGTCGGCCGAGAAAGGCGTTCAAAGCTCTTGTCAGGGAGGGCGCCGAGGTGCTATTGTCTGCCTGAGAGCGCTCTCACCCGTGGCATCGTCGCCGGCGACACGAGCACTCACTCTTCCCCCAGAGAGCAGGACCAGCAATGTCGCTATCCTTTTTCCGCCCGAGCTTAGTTGCCTCAAAACTCCGGAGCCGGAAGGTGTCGCGACTGCACGTGCGGCTCGTCGCTGGCGCCATTGCCATCGCGCTCGGCGTGATGACGGCCGGCACGGGGCTGGTGGTGGCTCCCGCTGCTGCTCTGGCCGCGCCGGCCAAACCGACACCCGTGGCCACCCCGGATTTCGGCCCGAACGTGCGAATCTTCGACCCCAGCATGCCCATTGCCGACATCCAGGCCGCGGTCGATGCCATTTCGGCCCAGCAGGTCGATGACGAAATGGGGACGAACCGATATTCCCTGCTGTTCAAACCCGGGATCTACGGCACCGCCGCGAATCCCCTCATCATCAAGGTCGGCTACTACACCGAGGTCGCGGGCCTGGGCGTCTCGCCCACGGATGTCACGATCAACGGCCACGTCGACGTCTACAACCGGTGCCGGCCGACCACGGGCTGCATCGCGCTGGACAGCTTCTGGCGCTCCGTGTCGAACCTCACCATCAACGTCATGGGCCTGGACGGCTGCCGGTCCAGCGCCAACTTCTGGGCCGCCTCTCAGGCCGCGCCGATGCGACGGGTCAACATCACCGGCGGCAAGCTGTCGCTGATGGATTACTGCACCGACGGGCCGCAGTACGCCAGCGGCGGCTTCATCGCCGATTCCAAGACGGGCGATGTCATCAACGGCTCGCAGCAGCAGTACCTCGTGAGAGACAGCAGCGTCGGTTCCTGGTCGAACGGCGTCTGGAACCAGGTGTTCGCCGGGGCGCAGGGCGCACCCGCGCAGTCCTACCCCGATCCGCCGTACACCACGCTGGCCAAGAACCCGGCCAGCCGGGAGAAGCCCTACCTCTACGTGGATTCCGCAGGCGCGTGGCAGGTATTCGTGCCGGCGCCCAGGGCCAACTACTCCGGAACCACCTGGGAGAACGGACCCACTCTCGGGCGCTCGATCGCGTTGTCGAAGTTCTTCGTCGCCAAGCCGTCCGACTCGGTGGCAGCCATCAACAGCCAGCTCGCCAAAGGCCTCAACCTGTTGATCACACCCGGGGTCTATGCCATCAACAAGACGATCACCGTCAAGAACGCGGACACCGTGGTGCTCGGCATGGGAATGGCCACGTTGACCGCAGTGGGCGGAGCACTCGTGATGAGCACCGCCGATGTCCAGGGCATCGACATCGCCGGCATTACGATCGATGCGGGTACCACCAATTCGCCGGTGCTGCTGCAGATCGGCACCAAGGCCCACCACAGCGGGACGAGCAATCCGGGCGACCCGACCGCCCTGCAGGACGTCTTCTTCCGGGTCGGGGGACCGCACGTTGGAAAGGCCACCGTCAGCCTGGAGGTCAACAGCGACAACACCATCCTCGACGACATCTGGGCCTGGCGCGCCGATCACGGCACCGCCGGCAGCGTCGGCTGGACCATCAACACCGGCCAGAACGGCGTCATCGTCAACGGCGATAACGTCACCGCCACTGGACTCTTCGTCGAGCACTACCAGCAGTACAACGTCATCTGGAACGGAGAGAACGGCAAGACCGTCTTCTTCCAGAACGAACTGCCGTATGACGCACCGAACCAGGCAGCCTGGCAGCACAACGGCGTCCTCGGTTGGGCCGGCTACAAGGTCGCCGACACGGTCACGACCAACGAACTGTGGGGCGGTGGCAGCTACGTCTACACCAATGTCGATCCCACCATCCACGCCGCCGTTGGCTTCGAGGTTCCCCGCAAGCCGGGCGTGAAGTTGCACGACCTCCTGACCGTCCAGCTGGGAGCTGGAACTCTTGACCACGTCATCAACGACAAAGGGTTGGCCGTGACGCAGGCGGGGGTCGGAGCCCCCAGTTGCGTGGTCCTCTACCCCTCTGACGACGCGACGGCGCCGACTGTCGCCATCACCGACGATGTTGCTGCTGGTGCCACCGCGACCGGCAAGGTCACGTTCACCTTCACCTTCAGTGAGGATGTCTGCAGCTTCACCGCCGACGACATCACCGTCACCGGTGGCTCGAGGGGATCGTTCACCCGCGTCAACGCTCGCACGGCGACCCTGGTCGTTCCGCCCACGGAGAACTCGAGAGGGAACATCAACGTGAGCCTGGCCGCGGCGACGTTCACCGATTTGGCGGGCAACGCGAACACTGCCGCCGCCACAGCCCAGCAGGCGTTCAACACGACCACGCCGCTGACGGTCGCCATCAGTGACAACATCCCGGCCGCTACCGCGACCGGCGATGTGACCTTCACGTTCACCTTCAGCAAGGACGTCGGCACTAGCTTCACGGCCGACGACGTGGTGGTCACTGGCGGCACGAAGGGCGCGTTCGTTCGCGTCGACGCCACGCACGCCACTCTGGTGGTGTCACCGCCGGCCAACGCGACGGGGACCGTCGCGGTCAGCGTGGCCGCGGGAACGTTTACCGATCTGGCCGGCAACGCCAACACCGCCGCTGCCACCGCGCAGCAGGCATTCAACACGACCTCGTCGCCGCCGCCGCCGCCCTCCTGGGTGATCACGTTCGATGACAGCGCGAAGACGTACACCCTGACCGACTTCGGTGACAACGGGGGCGCGGTCGTGGCCGATCCCGCCGGTGGAACCAACAAGGTCGCCACGGTGTCCAAGGATCTCCTGGCGTCGGCGACGGCGGGCACCACGGTATCCACCGGGGCCAACCTCTCCGTCGACACGATCCCGTTCACGGCCACTCAGACCCGGATGTCGATGCGCGTCTACAGCCCGGCCGCGGGCGTTCGCGTGCGGATCAAGGCCGAGAACGCCGGCAACCCGGGACAGAACGTCGAGACGGATGCCTTCACGACACTCGCCGGGGCGTGGGAGACCCTGACCTTCGACTTCGGCGACACGTCAACGCACTACATCCCCGACGGCCCGACGACGTACGACACGACCAAGCCGACCCAGAATCTGAACCTGGCCAACACCTACAACAAGGTGAGCGTCTTCTTCGACTACTTCGTCGGCGTCGGCGGCTACGCACCAATGCCCGCCGCCCGGACGTATTACTTCGATGACCTGACCTTCCTGACGGACGTGGCGCCCCCGCCGCCGCCGGTGCAGGGCACGGTCATCACGTTCGACGAAAGCACCCCGCCGGTGCTCACCGGCTTCGGTGGTGCGGCGGACTCGACAATCGCTTCCGACCCGGCCAATTCCGCCAACAAGGTGGCGAAGGTCGTCAAGGCGGTGGGCGCCGAGGTCTGGGCGGGTACCACGGTGTCGAACCTCCCTAACCAGGCAATCGCGCCGATCGGTTTCAGCGCCACCCAGAAGTCCGTGACGGCGCGCGTGTGGTCGCCCGACGCGGGAATCCAGGTGCGGCTGAAAGTGGAGAATGCGTCGAACGGCGCCCAGTCCGTCGAGACCGAGGCCACCACGACGGTGGCCGGCGGGTGGCAGACGTTAACGTTCAACTTCGCCAACCAGGCCGCCGGTACCCCCGCGCTGGACCTGGCCGTGACGTACAACAAGGTGTCGATCTTCTTCGACTTCGGCACTGCCGGAACAGGGAAGACCTACTACGCCGACGATCTGGACTTCACCTTCGGCGGCAGTCAGCCGCCACCGCCGCCCACTTCATGGGGGGTCACGTTCGATGACAGCACGAAGACCTACACCCTGACCGACTTCGGCGACAACGGGGGCGCGGTCGTGGCCGATCCCGCCGGTGGAACCAACAAGGTTGCCACGGTCTCCAAGGCCGTGACGGCGTCGGCGACGGCGGGCACCACGGTGTCCACCGGGGCCAACCTCTCCGTCGACACGATCCCGTTCACGGCCGCTCACACCAAGATGACCATGCGCGTCTACAGCCCGGCCCCGGGCATTCGTGTGCGAATGAAGGTGGAGAATGCCGGCAACCCCGGTCAGAACGTCGAGACCGATGCGTTCACCACGGTCGCTGGGGCCTGGGAGACGCTGACCTTCGACTTCGGCGACACGTCGACGCACTACATCCCCGACGGCCCGACGACCTACGACCTGACTAAGCCGACCCAGAATCTGAACCTGGCCAATACCTACAACAAGGTGAGCGTCTTCTTCGACTATTTCGTGGGCGTTGGCGGCTACGCACCGATGCCGGCCGACCGGACGTACTACTTCGACGACCTGAGCGGGGTTTACTAAGCAGCGGGTTCACTGAGTTGAAACGGCGCGGCCGCGGCATCCTTCGGGGCCGCCGCCGCGCCGCCCTTATGCCGCTGAAGGTGACGAGACGGAACACGGGTCCAGTTCAATCCAGAGATCGATGCACCCCACTGGTGGTGTTTGTTCTCAGCAGCCGCACCCACCGGTTCAGCGAACTTCTGCGGAGAATCGAGGGCATCTCCCAGAAGATGCTCACCCAAACCCTTCGAGACCTCGAGCGGGCGCACTGCGTCCAACGAACCGTCATCCCCAGTACCCCGGTGGCAGTCGAATACTCACTCACCCCGCTTGGCGAAACTCTGGTGGGCCCGCTGCACGGCATCATCAACTGGGCAACCGAACACGCCGCAGAAGCCGGATTTACCGAACCAAGCAGCGCCGTCGCGTAGATGGGTCATGGCCCCAGTCGATCGAGCCCCGCGGCACGATCCATCCGTTGAGGGCGACATCCAAGTCCGGATCGGGGCGCCTCGTGGCGGCCTGCGCGTCGGCGCTTCCGAGTCGCGGTCGCCCTCGCTCGATTCGGTGAATTCCGCGTGGTTTGCCGAGTTGCTTTGGCCGTCCCCGTCGCCTAGTCACTCCAAGCGGAGTTCTCTATCGTGTCGACGAAGTCGGCGCGGCGGAACGACGGGACGAAGTGTTCGAGCACGTCGGCGTTGACCGTTCCCGTCGTCGTGTGCGGCCGGTCGCGGAACCCGTCGAGGAACGCGGCGAGGATGCGCTTCTTGAAGTCGGGCCGCGGATGGGCGGCGATTACTGCTGAGATCTCCGCGGCGGAGATCCTGTCGAGGTTGATGCCGAGGACGTCGGTCTCGACGCCTGCGGTGGTCGCTGCGATCACCGGGCTCATCAGGTAAGGCACGGCCGGGGTCGTGTGCAGGGCGATTGCCGTCCAGACGGTGTCGCTGTCTACGGGCGAGAAGCCGTGGGAGGTCAGGAAGGCGCGCGCGTGGGCGGCGCCGTCGAGTTCGAACCGCTGGTCGTCGCTCTTGTACGGGGCGACGAGTCCGAGGTCGTGGAAGAGCGCGGCGACGTACAGCAGCTCGGGGTCTGGGACGGTGCCGAGAGCCCGCGCCTGGAGGGTCCCGAAGAGGAAGACACGGCGGGAGTGGTTGTAGATGAGTTCGTTGGTGGTGTCGCGGACGAGCTCCGTCGCCTCGACGACGAGGGTGCTGTCGGGGATGCTGATTCCTGCGATTGTCTCGATCACGATGGTTCGATTCCTGTTCTGCGTCTCCGGGCGGGCCGGAAGCGCGTGTGTTTGACTTGTTCACAGCTTGCGCTTCACCCCCTGCCGGGCACCCCGCTCCGATGGGCACGAATCCCTCGATTCAAGACATCGCCGAAGGGCCGTCTCATGCCGTCTGCCCCTCACAGAGTCGGGATCCTGCTCTTCGACGGGATGAAGATGCTCGACGTCGTCGGTCCCGCAGAGGTGTTCACCGAGGCGAACCTGTCGGGCGCTGATTACCGGATCAGCATGATCTCTGCAGACGGCGGCGACGTTCGCTCGTCGATCGGATTCCGGGTCCCTGTCGATACGTCGGCCGCGGCGGCTGGACGGTTCGACACCCTTCTCGTCGCCGGCGGCGAGGTGTTCCCCGAGAACCCGGTCGCCGACGAACTCGCGTCGGCAGCCCTCGAATTGTCGGCACGCTTCGCCCGCACCGCCTCGATCTGTACCGGAGCGTTCATCCTCGCCGCCGCCGGACTGTTGGACGGGAAGCGGGCGACAACCCACTGGAAACACACCCGCGAGTTGGCGAAGCGGTACCCCTCGATCCGGGTCGAGCCTGATTCGATCTTCGTGAAGGACCACACCACGTACTCGTCCGCCGGCGTCACCGCCGGTATCGACCTGGCCTTGGCGCTCCTCGAGCAAGACGAAGGCGCGGAACTCACCCGAACGGTCGCCCGCTCCTTGGTGGTGTACCTGCAGCGGGCGGGCGGTCAGTCCCAGTTCTCCGCCAATCTCGCAGGTCCCGGCCCGCGGACACCGCTGCTGCGGATGGTGGTCGACGCGATCAAGTCCGATCCGACCGGGGAGTACTCGGTCGTCAGCCTCGCCGAGCTCGCCCAGGTGAGTGCCCGGCATCTGACCCGGCTGTTCCACGAGGAACTCGACACCTCCCCGGCCAAGTACGTCGAGCTGATTCGCTTCGACACCGCCAAGGCGCTCCTCGACGCCGGATACAGCATCACCGACACGGCCGGGCGTTCCGGATTCGGCACCTCTGAATCCATGCGGCGGGCGTTCATCTCCCACCTGTCGATCCCGCCATCGAAGTACCGAGGCCGCTTCGCATCGACGATTTCGTCCTGAGCGTTCGGCTGACCGCTCCGATCCGGAGAGTTCTCCGCGCGAAGACCAGCTTCAGCGCGCGGCCTCCATCTCATGATTGGTGCCAAGTGCTGGGCCGGCCCGACCGGCGCAAGCACCGACCTTCCGGCCATACGCGGCACTGGTGGCTCCTGACGGGCTGACGGGGCGAACGAGGCCCAGAGCCCGTTCGCGACGGCCGAAATGTATCCTCTCCGCGTAGTGTGCACAACGTGGAAGGTGTTGAGCCGCTCGCGGTTGAGACGGTGGACCAGAATGCGGATGACACCAGCTAATGGTGGGGTAACTTGTGGCTTATGTCGGTGCGCAAGCGTGTTAATGGTGTTCTTTCCCAACTGACCGGGTATGAACTACGGCGCGTCCGGCGCGGAATAGGCGGCGAGGCCGCAGCGGGCACGATTCCGGCAGATATCGACGAGGAAGCCTCGGCGATCATCCGGATGGTACGGCCATACACGATGACGAACGTCGAGAAGCTGTACGCGGTGATCATGGCAGGGCGCTACATCACCCGGCACAACATTCCCGGGGCGGTAGTGGAATGCGGAGTGTGGCGCGGCGGGAGCATGCACGCGATTGCTCGGACGCTGGACGCTCTGGGCACACACGAGCGCGACTTGTACCTGTTCGACACGTATGAGGGCATGACCGCCCCCGGCCCGCGGGACCGGCGTGGCGATGGTCGAACCGCGGTCGAGATGTTGGCCTCCTACAGCAAGAATTCCCGCGTGTGGGCGTATGCGTCGCTGGAGGATGTGCAGGAGGGTTTCCGTCAGGTCCCCTATCCGGGGGAGAAGCTGCATTTCGTCAAGGGGCCTGTCGAGCGGACCATTCCCAGCGAGGCGCCCGACCGCATCGCCGTCCTGCGGCTGGACACGGACTGGTACGAATCGACCGCGCACGAGCTGGCACACCTGTACGACCGGCTCGTGCCGGGCGGTGTTCTTCTGCTCGACGACTACGGATGGTGGCAAGGTTCCCGCGAGGCCGTCGACGAGTTCCTCGCCCGCACTGACGCCCGTCTGTACCTCGCCCGAACCGGAAGTGGACGCGTAGCCATCAAACCCGTCGAGTGAGCCCGCACCGGCGCGGAGCAAGCGTCGCTCCGCCAGTCGGGTTCGGTGAGCGCGGTTGCCTGGGTTTGATCTGAGTTTCCCGCTGGCGGGCCTCGGGGGCAAGACGGCGGCAGCGTTGCTGTGTGCCAGAGATCGTGCGCCGCGTTTGTGGGGCGGGGCTGGGGATGCCGCGATGACGGGTCAGGGCCATGCGGGCTGAGAAAAAAAAGAGCCGAATCTTCGGCTCTTTTTCTGAGCCCCCTGTCGGATTCGAACCGACGACCCCCGCTTTACAAGAGCGAAATGGACCCCGAAAACTAGGGGCAGATTCGGCAAAAAGCCCGGAATATCAACGAATTTCATGCCATGTGATGATCGCAAATAACGTCGGAAGTGAAGCGTTGGTGGGCAAAACGTGGGCAAAACCGCGCGGCCGGCACTAGTCGACCGCGCGAAGAGCCTACGAGGCTTCGAGCCACGCGCGCAGCGCGTCCCGCATCACGCTGCTTCGTGTGGTGTGGTCGCGCTGGGCGCGTTCGTTGAGTGCGGCATCCAGTTCTGGGTCCAGGCGGAGAGTTGCGACTTGCGCGATGGCGGAGCCGAGCCGGGGACGCCCGCGTTTCTTGAGATCGTCGACGTCGTAACCGGCTTCGGCTTCGTCCGCCCATTCGGCGATCTGTTCGTCGCTCACTGGCTTCCCGCCAATGGTGTCTCGGTCCATGTTCATTTCTCCTTTCACGGTAGTAGGTCGAGGTAGATGGTTCGTGCCTTCATCGCGTGGATGGAATATCGTATTACGAATTTGGCCCTTGGGAAAGGCGAGAGTTCAGGGCCGATTCAATCGATCGAGCCCCGCGGCACAATCCACTGAGCATGAAACTCGGGCATCACGCTCGCGATGTAATCGAAGTCTCGGTCGTAGTGCAGCAGCACGGCCTCGTTCTTGATCGCGTATGCCGCGATCAAGCTGTCCATGGCGCCGGCCGATCGAACCAAGCCGGCGTTCCAGAGCCGGTTCTGGATGAGCATTGCCTCCTCGTTTGTCGGATGGTCACGGCATTCTGGGAAGGCGGCCAGCTGGGCCATTAGCGCCGAGTGATCCGATCCGGTCCTTGCGCTGAAGCCCAGTTCGAGGGCGATAGGTGGGCAGATGAGGACGTCGTCGGGACGGGCCAGGTCGACCACTGACTTCACCGCGGCGACCACGCTGGCATCCGTCGAAAGACGAGCCCAGACGCTGTTGTCGATGAGGTATCGAGAGGGGCTTCTACGCGGGGCCTTAGTCGCCATACGGGATGGCCGTGGCATCGCGGTCAAGGGGGATTTGAGCGATCGCGTCGATCGCCTCGATCTGGCGACGACGCATTACGACGTCGCGAAGCGCGAGGTCGATCGCCTCCCGGTTGGTGCGCACGCCGAAGGAGCTTTTGGCAAGCCGAAGCAATTCACTGTCGATGTCTACGCTCGTGACCGCCATGAATCCTCCTATATAAGACCTCTGGCAATTCTATATAGTCGAGCCGAGACTGACAAGTATCAGCACCATGTGAGGTTGCCCACCTACGGGGTTTCAGCCCCGAGCGCAGCCCGTCGCGCAGCTGTGTCGAGGAGTAGCCGACGGCGGCTTCGTCGGCCCAGTAGAGGATCTGCTCGTCGGTCACCGACTTCCCGCCGAGGACGTCTCGTGCGGCCATGACGATCGATCGTCTATTCGTTTGCTTCTACCGCGGCGGCGAATAGGCAAACGAATAGTTGTGGGGTGTTTTGCCCTTGTCCCACCGCCATCCCCGAGCGAGCTCGCTTCCCGACCCCACACCCTCCGCAAGC
>NZ_JAYSJZ010000097.1:0-15284 GCF_043726815.1 Lacisediminihabitans sp. | reverse complement strand
CCGGCCTCGGCGCTCGTTACAGGTTGCGCTCGGCGAATGCCGCCATCGCATCCCGCACGAAGGTCGTGCCCTCGACGCCACCGTAGTTCGCGCCGAATCGCTCGTCGGCGATGTACATGTCGCCCATCCCCACGAACTGCTCGGCCGTCGGGCGCCTGCCCTGCCAGCCCACAACCAGCCAGTCGTAGTGGCGTTGCGCGATAGCCAGCACCTCGTCGCTCTCGACGCTGGCGCCGGCCGCGCGGGCTGCCGCGTAATCCGACTGCACGGTCTTCTGGTCCTCGCGGAACTTCGCCTTCTCGGCCGCCGTGAGCGAGCGCCACCAGCGGTCACCGCTCGCGTACGCCTCGGTGCCCCAGCGCTCCTCGACCTCATCCTTGTACTGCGTGTGGTCGAAGCCGTCGAACATCTCTTCCGCCATGAGTTCTTCACCTCCCTTCATTCGTCGAATCGTGGCCTCCACCGAGCCGATCTGCCGGACGAGCCTGTTCTTCTCCAGCCGGAGCCAGCGCAAATGGCCCTCAAGCGCGTCCGCCTGCTCCCGATCGCCCGCGAGCAGGTCGGCGATCGCCGGCAGCCCGAGGCCGAGCTCGCGCAGCAGCAGGATGCGCTGCAGCCGCACGAGAGCGTCGTCGTCGTAATAGCGGTAGCCGTTAGGGCCGATGCGACTCGGCGCCAGCAGACCGACATCGCCGTAGTGCCGCAGGGCGCGGGATGTCGTTCCCGACAATCGCGCGACGTCCTGGATGGATCTCTCCACGCCGCCTCCGTTCTCTCGAGTTCCACGCTAGAGGTTGACGCGGCGTCAATGTCAAGGGCGAGATGGCGCCGCCGGTAGTGCTGCACCCGTCGGCTTCGCGGGAGTTGCGCGTCGCGGAGCGGTTGCGCGGCCCGGCGCGGGAGTTGCGCGGCCCGGCGGGAGTTGAGCGGCTCGCCGGCGGGGATATGTACTCGCGGAGGGAGACGGGACTCCCTCCGCCATGCGGTTTCCCCGCCGCGAGGCGGGCGGCGAGGACCGGGAGCGTGCCGGCCCAGGTCGGGGTGCGATTCGCACCATGCGGCGGCCAGCGCGGAAGGAGTTGCGCGGCCCGGCGGCGGGGTTGCTCCCCGCCGAAGGAGTTGCGCGGCCCTCGCGGCGGGGTTGCTCCCCGCCGAAGGAGTTGCGCGGCCCTCGCGGAGGGAGTTGCGCCCCGCGGAGGGAGTTGAGCGCCGCGGCGGCGGGGAAACGTCGTCGCGGAGGGAGACGGGACTCCCTCCGCCATGCGGTTTCCCCGCCGCCGCGAGGTGGGCGACGGCGGCGCGACGGCGCGGCGACGGCAAGCCCGAGGGGCGACGGCGCGGCGACGGCAAGCCCGAGGCGGGGCCGCGAGGCGGGCGGCGAGGTGGGGCGGGCGGCAGCGGGGCCCGTCCCGAGCCCCGCCCAACGAGGGGCTTGCGCTCCGCCAAGACGCGATATATCTTGACTTTACGCACACGCGATATATCTCGATTCGGATGCCCGGCATCCGCCCACGAAAGGCACGACAATGGCTCTGGAAAAATGGCTCGTCGACGGCGAGAAGGTCATCGACATCGAACTGGTCCGCAACCTCAAGGTCGCCCTCATCGCCGGCCAGGTGAACATCGTCGGCCACGACGAGCCGGGCGCCCGGGTGGAGGTGCACTCGGTGCACGGCAAGGCGCTCAAGGTGTCGATCGACGGGGACACCCTCGAGATCGACCACCCGCAGCTCAGCTGGGACAACTTCATCGACGTGTTCAAGTCGTTCAGGGGCTCCGCGAGCGCGGACGTGAGCATCATGGTCCCCCGGGATGCCGTGCTCAAGTTCGGCGTCGTGTCGGCGAGCGCGCTCATCAGCGGGCTGACCGCCGACGCACGAATCAGCACGATCTCCGGGGAGGTCGTGGTGGACAACCACCGCGGCGATCTCGAGCTCAATGCCGTGAGCGGCGAGCTGGCGGTTCGCAACCACACCGGCAAGATCGCCGCGCACACCGTGAGCGGCGATGTCACGGCGACGGGTGAGATCGCGCGCTTCACCTGCGAGGGCGTGTCGGGCAACGTGTTCCTCGACATCGCCGGGAGCCCGGATGAGGTGCGCATCAACACGGTCAGCGGCGACGTGACGACCAGGCTGGAGGCCGGCGTTGCGGCGCAGTACCGGATCAACACCGTCAGCGGCAAGCTGCAGCTCGACGACGCGTCCATCACCGGGGTGCGGGGAAGCTACACCGGCAAGTACGGCGTGCTCGAGAAGAACTGGCTCGACTTCAAGGCCAACACGGTGAGCGGAGACGTCTCGGTGCTGCACGCGGTGACGGCATGACTCCCCCGGTCTTCGCTCACGGGCACCTCAGGCTCTACCTTCTCAGCATCCTCGCGACGCAGCCCATGCACGGCTACGAACTCATCCAGGCCCTCGGCGACCGGTTCGGTGGCACCTACGTGCCGAGTGCCGGCACCATCTACCCGCGGCTGGCAAAGCTCGAGGACGAGGGACTCGTCACCAAGTCGAGCGACGGTCGCAAGACCGTCTACGAGATCACGGAT
Source organism: Lacisediminihabitans sp. (assembly GCF_043726815.1). NCBI lineage: Bacteria > Bacillati > Actinomycetota > Actinomycetes > Micrococcales > Microbacteriaceae > Lacisediminihabitans > Lacisediminihabitans sp. The sequence continues at coordinate 12,733 of NZ_JAYSJZ010000097.1, read as the reverse complement.
GCCGGCCGCGCCGAACTCGAGGCACGGCAGGGAGAACTCGACGGAATCGAGAGTGACGTGACCGACTCGGTGCGCCGTCTCGCCGACGAGGTGCGCGCCTCCGTGAACGGCGCGATGAAGACCCTTCGGGCCGATCTCGCCGCCGCGGCCCGCGAGGCCAGAGATGACGCCAGGGACTTCGGCCGCACCGTGCGCGTTGACACCCAGCGCGCCACCACCAGCACGCAACTGCATGAGGCCGAGATGGTGCTCAACGAGTTTCGCCACCAGGTGCGGGTGGACCTCCGGCGTCTCGCGGCCGACGGCGAGATCCCCGCGGAGACGGTCGCGCGGCTCAAAGAGCGGCTCGACAGCGTGCGGGCCGACCTCCTGGTGGGCTGAACACGCAGGGCGGGCCGTGAGGATCCTCACGGAATCCTTACGGCCCCGCGGCCGCCGTGGCCCGTGATCCCGGGGATCGGGCCGCCGGGACTAACGAATTATTGACAGCGCAGGGAAGGGGTGTAGTGTCGCTCCTCGTGACTAGCGAAGTTCGGTCGCCGAAAAGGTGGCTGATCGGCGAACCGCTGGCGTCTGAGAAACTCGAAGGCCAGCTCCTCCCGAAGCATTTGGCGCTGCCTATTTTTGCCAGCGATGCCCTTTCCTCCGTGGCCTATGCGCCTCAGGAGCTCCTCCTCATCCTCACCCTCGGCGGGCTCGCCTTTCTGAGCTTCGCCCCCTGGGTGGCTGCCGCCGTGGTGTTGCTCCTCATCGTGGTCGTCGCGTCCTACCGCCAGCTGATCAAGGCGTACCCGTCTGGCGGTGGAGACTACGAGGTGGCGCACCGCAACCTCGGGGAGAAGGCCGGCCTCGTGGTGGCCTCGGCACTCCTCGTCGACTACATCCTCACCGTGACCGTCTCCGTGGCATCCGGTGTGGACAACATCATCTCGGCATTCCCCGTGCTCAACACCTGGCGGGTGGAGATCGCCGTCGGCTTCGTCATCCTGCTCGCCGCCATCAATCTGCGCGGCGTCGCGGAGTCGAGCAAGGCCTTCGCGCTTCCCACCTATCTCTTCATCGCCAGCGTCGGCGTCATGATCGTGACCGGGCTGGTGCGCGTGGCCCTCGGTGACACCCCCATCGCCGCCTCCTCCGCGTTCACCGTGAAGTCGCCGGAGAGCCTCACCCAGATCGCCTTCATCCTGCTGCTGCTTCGAGCCTTCGCCAGCGGCTGTAGCGCCCTCACCGGCGTCGAGGCCGTGGCCAACGGCGTGCAGGCGTTCCGCCGCCCCAAGATCAAGAACGCGCAGCGCACGCTCGTGCTCATGGGCTCCATCGCCATCGTGCTGTTCATCGGCATCATGGCGCTCGCCCTGATCAGCCAGGTGCACTACGCCGAGACCGCCTGCGACCTGCAGGGATTCAAGGACTGCACGACCGCCCCTCAGGCGAGCGTGATCTCGCAGATCGCCGCGGCGGTGTTCCCGGGCGCCGGCTACTTCATGTTCTACGTGGTGCAGGGCACCACGGCCCTGGTGCTGCTGCTCGCCGCCAACACGGCGTTCAACGGCTTTCCCCTGCTCGGCTCGGTGCTCGCCCGCGACTCGTACGCCCCCAAGTCCCTGCAGACCCGAGGCGACCGGCTCGTCTACTCCAACGGAGTGCTCGTGTTGAGCGGCGCCGCCATCGTGCTGCTGCTGATCTACCGCGCCAACCTCACCCAGCTGATCCAGCTGTACATCATCGGCGTCTTCGTCTCCTTCACCCTCGGCCAGACCGGCATGGTCGTGCACTGGACCCGGATGCTGCGCGAGGGTTGCGCCAACCGCGGCCAGGTCTACCGCAGCCGGGCCATCAATGCCACCGGCGCGCTCTTCACCGGCATCGTGCTCATCGTGGTGACCATCACCAAGTTCACCCACGGAGCCTGGCTCGTCTTCGCGATCATGCCGGTGCTGTTCTACCTGATGCTGCGCATCAACCGGTACTACGCCAAGGTGGCGCGAGACATCGAGGTCGACCCGACCACGACATTCGGCGCGACGGGCGACCACGCAATCGTGCTCGTCGGCAAGATGCAGAAGCCCACCCTGAAGGCGCTCGACTACGCGATCGCCGCGCGGCACGAGAGCATCGAGGCGATCCACGTGAGCATCGACGATGCCGCCTCTGAACTGCTCTCCAAGCAGTGGGACGAGATGAACATCAAGGTGCCGCTGCGCATCGTCTCGTCGCCGTACCGCGACATCAGCATGCCCCTGATCAAGTACATCAAGGCCCGCCGGGCCGAGTACGGCTCCGAGGTCGTCACGGTGTACACGCCCCAGTACATCGTGGGCCACTGGTGGGAGAACCTGCTGCACAACCACAAGGCCCGCCGCATCCGTCAGAAGCTCATGCTCTGTCATGGCGTGACGATCGCCCTGGTGCCGTGGCTGCTCGACTCGTCGAAGGCGCTCTACGGGCGACCGTACCGCCCGCTTCCGGGCCAGGACCGCCGGGGCGAGCCCCGTCGTCCGGTGATGCGCAAGCCGCTCCCGCCCGCGGCCCCGCTGGCCAAGAGGCCGACCCCGGCGAAGAACCCGGTGCGCAAGTAGCCTCGGACCGCCCTAGCGCACGCCCGTGATGGCCGAGCGCTCTCGCATCACCAGGTGCGGCGTGACGAGCCGATGCCGTGGGTCGGTGGACGACGACGACCAGCCGACTATCTCGCCCCCGTTCGGCCCGAGCAGCAGCTCGAGCGCCCCCGCGGCCACCTCGTCGAGCGGCTGCTCCACGCTGGAGAGGCCGACCGCCTCCGCGACCGGGGTGTTGTCGTAGCCGATCACCGGGATGCCCGCCCCCACCGCGAGCAGCGCGCCGAGGGCGAGCGAGTCGCTCGCGCAGACCACGGCATCCACCGGCGTGCCGGAGTCGAGAAGCGCCTGGAGCGTCTCCCGGCCCTGCGCGACGCCGTCCACCGTGCTGAGGTCGAGGGCGTCGAGTTCTGCGGCGCCGAGCCGACCGTCGGCGTCCATGGCATCCCGCCAGCCCCGGCGTCGATCGTCACCGGTGCCGGAGGGCCGGGGCCAGCCGAGGTACGCGATGTGCAGCTTGCCCTCGCGGAGGAGGTGGGTGGTGGCCTCGTGCAGGCCACTCCAGCCGTCCACATCCACCCAGAGGTGCCGCGGGTCGTTCATGTCGTCGATGCCCCACGGCCTGCCGAAGGTGACGAACGGCACGTTGTTCTCGATCAGCCACTCGGTGCGCGGATCCCCGTGGAAGGTGGCCGTGAGCACGAAGGCGTCGACGTCCGCGCCGTCGCGGAGCCTCTTGAACTGGCGGATCTCGTCTTCCGGGTCGAGTGCGGTGAAGAGCATCACCCGCAGGCCGCGCTGGTCGGCCTTCTCGGTGAGGGCATGCAAGAACCTGTCGAGCACCGCGCCGGAGATGCCGTTCTGCATCGGGTCGAGCCGGATGCCCAGGGTGGAGCTCTTCTGGGTGCGCAGCCTTCTCGCCGAGGCGTGCGGGCGATAGCCGAGCTGCGCGATCGCCGCCTCGACCCGCTCCCGGGTGGCGGGCTTGACGAGTCCGGGCGAATTGAGCACGTTGGAGACGGTCTGCCGGGACACCCCGGCGACGCGGCCGACATCGACCACGGTGGGCAGTTGGGACACGGCCGCCTCCTCGCTCTTGATCGATCAAGCAGTAACGGTACGCTATCGCGGTCCGCGCCGTGCATGGGCCTTTCGACCTGGTGCACGCACCGACTCATCGCGCGCCCCGCGCACCGAATGTCACCGAAACGCAACCGAGATCGGGTTGACACCCCTCGCGGGCGGCTATATCGTCATACTGCGGTTTGATCGATCAAATCCCGGTCCTTCATCGCAAAGTTTGAACGATCCAATCCCAAAGGAGGGCACTGTGACCGCTGGTCTCTCGCGCACACTGCCCCCGTTCGCTGCTCGCCGCGCGCGGTCCGTCGCCGCCGAGCTCTTTCGACTTCTCTGACCCCCTCGCAACACCCAACCAAGGAGAAACACATGCAACGACGCACAACACGCTGGCTGGTAGCCGGCGCCTTGGCTGCGGCCGGTGCCCTCACGCTGAGCGCGTGCGGGTCTGGCTTCAGCAGTGGCTCGAGCACTTCGGGCACCGGCGGACTCACCTCCTCCAAGAAGGCCCTCACCGTGCTCATCGGCTCGAGCGGCGACGCCGAGACGAAGGCCGTCAACAGCGCGGTGGCCGACTGGACCAAGTCCTCCGGCACCAAGGCGACCGTCTCCGTGGCGAGCGACCTCAACCAGCAGCTGGCCCAGGGATTCTCCGCCGGCAAGCCGGCCGACGTCTTCTACCTCTCGACCGACGCCCTCGCGGGCTACGCCTCGAACGGGTCGCTGCTCGCCTATGGTGACCAGCTGAAGAACAAGGGCGACTTCTACCCGAGCCTCGTCAAGTCGTTCACCTTCGACGGCAAGTTCTACTGCGCCCCGAAGGACTTCTCCACCCTCGCCCTCGAGATCAACACCGACATGTGGAAGGCCGCCGGCCTCACCGACGCCGACATTCCCAAGACCTGGGATGACCTCAAGGCGGTCGCCAAGAAGCTCACCACTCCCGAGCATGTCGGTCTCGGCATCGGCGGCGAGTACGCCCGCGTCGCCGCGTTCATGACCCAGGCCGGCGGCAACCTCATGAATGCCGACAGCACCAAGGCCACAGCGAACAGCGACGCGAACATCAAGGCGCTCGACTACGTCAAGACGCTCATGGCGGATGGCAGCCTCAAGTACGCCAAGGACCTCGGGGCCGGATGGGGCGGTGAGGCCTTCGGTAAGGGTCTCGCAGCGATGACCATCGAGGGCAACTGGATCACGGGAGCCATGACCAACGACTACCCGAACGTCAAGTACACGATTGCCGAGCTCCCGGCCGGCCCCGCCGGCAAGGGAACCATGCAGTTCACCAACTGCTGGGGAATCGCCGCCGACAGCCCCAACCAGGCCGCCGCGCTCAAGCTCGTCGAGAAGCTGACGAGTTCGAGCGACCAGCTCGCGTTCTCGAAGGCGTTCGGTCCGATGCCGTCGATCAAGTCCGCCGCCGCCACGTGGAAGAAGGACAACCCCCTGCTCGTGCCGTTCCTCAACGGAGCGGACTACGCGAAGGGTGTGCCGACCGCCAAGGGCGCCGCTGACGTCGTGACCGACTTCAACTCGAAGGTCGAGAGCCTCGCGACCGGGGATCCCAAGACGATCCTCGACGCCGCGCAGAAGAACCTCGAAGCACTGGTCAAGTAGTCACAATGACTGCAACCACGAGACGGTCTTCCCGCTCCGGTATCCGGGGCGGGGAGGCCCTCTCGGGCTACCTGTTCACCGCACCCATGCTCATCCTTCTCGGGCTGTTCCTGGTCGTGCCGGTGCTGATGGCCCTCTGGGTGAGCTTTTCGGACTGGAGCGGGCGAGGAAGCCCGCTCTCCGGTGACGTCCACTTCGTGGGCCTCAACAACTACTCTGCGCTCCTGACCGGCGGCGGACTCGCCGAGCAGGACTTCGGCACCGCGCTCAAGAACAACGCCTGGTACGTCGTGCTCGTCGTTCCGCTGCAGACCGCGCTGTCACTCTTCCTAGCGGTGCTCGTCAACCGGCAGATCCTCAAGGGCCGCGGGTTCTTCCGCACCGCGTTCTACTTCCCCTCGGTCACCAGCTCGGTGGCCATCACCGTTCTCTGGTTGTTCCTGTTCAACTCCACCGGCGCGGTGAACAAGCTGCTCTCGTTCATCGGCATCAAGGGCCCGAACTGGTTCAACGACCCGGACGGCATCATCCACAACCTCTTCGGCGCCTTCGGAGTGAAGACCGGGCCGGCGGTCCTCACCGGCGACACCGCCCTCGGCGTCTCCTGGTGGGACTGGCTGGGCGGGCCATCCGTCGCCATGACCGCGTTCGTGCTTCTCGCCGTCTTCACGACGAGCGGCACGTTCATGCTGCTCTTCATCGCCGGGCTGCAGAACCTCGGCGGCGGCGTAACCGAGGCGGCCATGATGGATGGCGCGAACGGCTGGCAGCGCTTCTGGAAGGTGACGCTCCCCCAGCTTCGACCCACCCTCTTCACCGTGCTCACGCTCGGGCTGATCGGCTGCTGGCAGGTGTTCGACCAGATCTACACCGGCACCAAGGGCGCGCCGGGCAAGACCACTCTCACGCCGGCCTTCCTCTCCTACCAGTCGGCGTTCAACAACCAGCAGTGGGGACAGGGCGCGGCGATCGCGTTCATCCTCTTCATGATCATCGTGTTCTTCACGCTGGTGCAGCGCTGGGTGCTCGCCGAGCGCAAGGTCTCCAAGCGCCGGATGCGGGGCTACGAGGTCCCACCGTCCGGCACGCCCATCGTGACCCCGACCCAGCCCGGCCCAGACAAGGAAGGCCAGCGATGAGCACCATGACGAAGGCCCCGGCCACGACGGCAGCACCGCCTCGCTCGTTCACTCGCACCGAACGCCCGGGCAGCCGTGCGATCGCGGCGCGATCGCTGCTCTACGCCCTGCTCGTGGCGCTCGCGATCGTGTACATCTTCCCGTTCCTCATCCAGGTGGCGACGTCGTTCAAGACGGAGGCGGAGGCCGCGGCCAATCCGCTCTCTCTCGTGCCGGCGACCTTCTCCACGGCGGCCTACGAGCGACTGTTCCTGCACTCGGACTTTCCGATCTGGTTCAAGAACTCGGTGATCGTGACGGTGTTCGTGACCCTCGGCCGGGTGTTCTTCAACTCGCTCGCCGGCTACGCGCTCGCCAGGCTCAACTTCCGCGGGCGCAACCTGATGTTCGCGGGCCTCATCGCCGTGATGTCGGTGCCCGGGGTCGTGCTGCTCATCCCGAAGTTCCTCGTGATCAACCAGATCGGCATCTACGACTCGTACGCGGGCATGATCATCCCGCTGCTCACCGACGCGGCGGGGATCTTCATCATGAAGAACTTCTTCGAGTCGATTCCGGTGAGCGTGGAGGAGCAGGCGCGCATCGACGGCGCCGGCACCTTCCGGGTGTTCTGGTCGGTCGTGCTGCCGATGGCGAGACCCGCCCTCGTGACGATCATCATCCTGTCGTTCCAGGGCTCGTGGAATGAGTTGAGCCACTTCATCGTGTCCACCCAGTCCCCCGACCTCGTCACCCTCACGAAGGGCGTCGCGTCGCTCGCCTCCGGCCAGCTGAGCCAGGGCACCCAGTATCCGATCAAGCTCGCCGCTGCGGCGATCATGACGGTGCCGGTGGCCGTGATGTTCTTCATCTTCCAGAAGCGCATCATGAACGCGAGCGACGGCGCGGTCAAGGAGTGACGGGCGCACCCTCCCCGAACCCGCGCGAGGTGGTCACCGCCACGGTGGCGACGTGCGGAACCCTCGCCACCTGACCACACAACTGCAAGGAAGCTCGTAACCACATGAACGCCATACTCCAGCCGCTCTTGCACGACGAGATCGTGATCCTGCGCGCACCGACCCAGGCCTGGTCGTCGCCGTCGGGCGCGATCGGCTCCGGCGCCATCCACGGCATCTACCATTCGGATGTTCGGATCGTCTCGAGAGCCGAGGTGCGCTATGACGGCCACGAGGCCGAGAACATCGCCACGGTTCCCGGCGGTGCGGAGAGTGTGGCGTTCATCGGGCTGTTGCGCCACCTCGACGACTCCACCCCGGATCCGCGCGTGCGCGTGGTGCAGCGCCGAACGGTCACGACGACGGGCGCGATCGAGTCGATCGTCTTCGAGTCGACTCTCGAGCACGAGGTGTCGAGCACGGTGGTCGTGCGGCTGCAGAGCGACCTCGCCGAGATGGATCTCGTGAAGGCCGGTCTCACCGAGCCACTCGCCCCGATGAGCATCGAGGGCGAGACGGCCTCGTGGGGTCGAGACGCGATCGAGGCGTCCCTTCGGGCCACCGGGGCCGCTCTCGCGATCGCCGCCGACGGCTTTCTCGAGCTGAGCTGGACGGTCACGATTCCGGCAAAGGGCTCGACGCGCCTGGGCTGGGCGATCGAGGCGTCGGATGCGGATGCCGTCGTGCGCGGACTCACCACGCCGCCCGGCTGGTCGGTTCCGGTGCTCACCGGCGGGGACGACCGGCTCGCGCGCTGGGTCTCCCGCGCGCTCGGCGACCTCGACGCCCTGCGCCTCACCACGGTCGCCGATCCGACCTCCGAATTCCTCGCGGCCGGCGCGCCGTGGTTCTTCACCCTCTTCGGCCGCGACTCGATCTGGGCCGCTCGCTTCATGCTTCCGCTCGGCACCAGGCTCGCCGGTGACACCCTGCGCGTGCTCGCCGGGCTCCAGGGCACCTCGACGGTCGCCGAGACGGCCGAGCAGCCCGGCAAGATCATGCACGAACTGCGACGCGGCACCCTGGAGATTCCCGGCGCGGGCATCTCGCTTCCGCCGCTCTACTACGGCACCGTCGACGCCACGGCGCTCTGGGTGTGCCTGCTGCACGACGCCTGGCGCTGGGGTCTGCCGGGTGACGAGGTGCGGTCCATGATCCCCCAGCTCGTGGCCGCCCTCGAATGGATGCGGGACTTCGGCGACGCGGACGGCGACGGCCTGCTCGAGTACGTGGATTCCACGGGCAAGGGACTGGCCAACCAGGGCTGGAAGGACTCGGGCGACTCCGTGCAGTGGCGGGACGGCACGCTCGCCGACGGTCCGATCGCGCTCTGCGAGGTTCAGGCATACGCCTTCGAGGCGGCCACCCACGGCGCCGACCTGCTCGACCACTTCGGGATGGACGGCGGCGACGAGTGGCGGGCCTGGGCCGCCAGGCTCAAGTCGCGCTTCAACGAGACGTTCTGGATCCAGGACGCCGACGGGGCATACCCGGCGATCGCCCTGGACGCGCAGAAGCGGGCGGTGAACACGGTGACGAGCAACCTCGGGCACCTGCTCGGCACCGGCCTTCTCGACGACCGGCAGGCCGCGCTCGTGGCCCGTCGGCTGGTCTCGCCGGAGCTCAACTCCGGCTTCGGCCTCCGCACCATGTCCACCGACTCGGCCGGCTACTGGCCGCTGAGCTACCACGGCGGCAGCGTCTGGACCCATGACACGGCCATCGCCATCCATGGCCTCAGTCGGGATGGCTTCGTGGCCGAGGCGGGAACTCTCGTTTCCGGACTGCTCGCCGCGGCATCCGGATTCGACTACCGCATGCCCGAGTTGCACTCCGGAGACCCGGCCTCGGCCTTCGCATCGCCGGTGCCGTATCCGGCGGCCTGCCGCCCTCAGGCCTGGTCGGCGGCGGCGGCCGTCTCGGTGCTCGGCAGCGTGCTGGGCCTCAACCCGGACGCCCAGTCGGCCACGATCGGGGTGTCTCCGAGTCCGCTCGCCGGCTCGCTCTCGGTGACCGGCCTGCGTCTCGGCGATGCCGATTTCTCGATCGTGCTCAACGATGACGGCGAGGTCACCGCGGCCTCCGGGGCGGGCGTGCTCGTCGGCTGACGCCGCCCTCCTCTCCGCACGCTCGCTTCACGCTGGCGCGCATCCCGCGCACACGATTCTCGCGCACGCACGTTTCTCGCGGTGCACGCACGTTTCTCGCGGTGCACGCACGTTTCTCCGGAGGTTTCCGCCCGGAACAGCCGAAACGGCCCGACCGGGGCACTATTGGCGCGAAACCTCCGGAGAAGCGCACGCTACTGCGGGCGATGCCGTCGCACGCCGCCTCCCAAAACGCAGGAAATTCGCCGCGACAAACCGGTTCCGACCCGGGATTTAGCCGCATTTGCGCCGATTCTCCTGCGTTCTCGGTGCTGACGACTTGGGCTGCCTCCCCGCAGCGAGCGGATGCGGGATCATCGGCGCCGCATCGGTCGCCCGGTCGCTGCGGCGCTCGTTTTTCCGGAGGAATCTGTCCGAAACCCTCAATACGGCCCGATTCCGGGCCGAAACCAGTCGATTGACGCGAAACCTCCGGAGAAGCGCGTGTAAGGAGCGGGAGGCGGCGAACGGCGCGCGGGTCAGCCGATGTTGGAGAGGGTCGCGATCACCTGGCGCGCGATCTGCCGGCCGGCCCGGTTCGCGCCGATCGTGCTCGCCTGCGGGCCGTAGCCGGCGAAGAAGATGCGCGGATCCTTCCAGGCCGACCCGTTGCCCACGGACACGCCGCCCTCCTTCTCGCGCAGCTTGAGCGGCGAGAGGTGGCGGAGCTCCGGGCGGAAGCCGGTGGACCAGACGATCGCATCCGCCTTCTGAAACGCGCCGTCCTCCCAGCGCACGCCGTCCGCCTCAATGGAGGAGAACATCGGCCGGGCTACCAGCAAGCCGCGGTCGATGCCCGACTGGATTCGCCTGGTGCGCGGGATGCCGGTGCCGCTGACGATACTCGGGAGCGCCCGGCCCGCGCGGGCGGCCTCGTCCTGCATCGCGACGGCGGCCTTGCCGTCCTCCATGTTGAGCTCCCCGTCGTTGAGGTACTCGATGGGACGCCTGGTGACCCAGGTGAGCTCGGACGCCACGTTCTCGAGTTCCAGCAGGAAGCCGATCGCGGAGGTGCCCCCGCCGACCACGACGACGCTCTGGCCGGCGAACTGCGCGGCGGACCGGTAGTCGGTCGTGTGCACGTGCCGGCCCCGGAAGTCGTTGAGCCCCGGATACCACGGCACGAAGGGCGAGCCCCAGGTGCCCGTGGCGTTGACGACGATCTCGGTGGTGAGCTCCTCGTGCCCGAACCCGACCACGAGTTCGGTGCCGCGATTGAACACCCGTTTCACGTCCACCGGGCGGCGCACCTGCAGGTCGTAGTGCGCCTCGTACTGCCGGTAATACTCGGCGACAACGTCCTTCGCGGGCAGCGTGCGGTCCGCGGTCTCGAAGCTCAGGCCGACGGCATCCATCCCCGGGAGGTCGTTGATGCGGTGCGCGGAGCCGATGCGGAGGGCGTCCCAGCGCAGCTGCCAGGCGCCCCCGGTGGACGGCCCGCGGTCCAGCACGACGAAGTCGGTGCCCGCTTCGAGGCCGAGTCGCTGGAGGTAGAACGACACCGAAAGTCCGGCCTGGCCCGCGCCAATCACCACTACGGAGGGGTGCTTGGGAGAGGATGTCACGCCTTAACGTTAGCCGTCGTTGCAGCACGTGCTCACGGAGCCAAAGGGATGGTGTCCCGCATGCTAAAGTTGCCCTTTAGATTTCGTAGTTCCCTGTTGGTCATCCCAGGCAATTGTGAGCTTGCTCGGGCAGGAATCGTGAGGGGGTCAAGCCATGGGGCGCGGCCGTCAAAAAGCTAAGCACACCAAAGTAGCCCGCGAGCTGAAATACTTCAGCCCGGACACCAACTACAACGCGCTCGAACGCGAACTCACGCACCCCGTCACCGGGGCTCCCGTCGACGCTCGACTCGAAGAAGACCTCGAGAAGTGGCCGGAATTCACCACTCCCAGCGGCTACACGGACGAGTACTCGGAAGACGAGTTCCAGTCCGACCAGAACAAGACCGCGTAGGCGGCATCGCCCGACCACACCGGCCCGGACCGCACCGGTCCGGGTGATGCGGTGCTAGGCCGGATAGGCGCCGACGAGCCGAACGGCCCCGCCGTTCACGCCCTTGGCTCCCTGTTCGAAGCCGGTGAGGTCGCGCGCGCCCAGGGTGACGCCGCCGACGACCCAGGCCGGGACGCCGCTCGTCACGAGCCGGGTGATCACGGCGTCCGCGGCATCCGCCCTCACGACCGCGATCATGCCGATCCCCAGGTTCCAGGTTCCCTCGGTCTCGGTGAGGGTCATGCCGCCCCACTCCGCGAGAACGCGGAACACGGGCTGCGGCGACCACGCGCTGCGGTCCACCTCGACCCAGCTGCCCACCGGCAGCACCCTCGCGAGGTTGGCGGCGATCCCGCCACCCGTCACGTGGCTGAGCGCGTGCACGCCCGAGGCGAGGGACTCGTCGGCGAGAAGCTTGAGCAGCGGCTTGGTGTACAGCCTGGTCGGCTCGAGCAGCACCTCGCCCACCAGTCCGCCGAGCTCGTTGGAGTGCTCGGCGTACGTCACCTTGCGACCGGCGAGCACGTGCCGCACGAGCGAGTAGCCGTTGGAGTGCAGGCCGGATGACCCGAGCGCGATGACGACGTCGCCGTCGGCCACGAGGTCGGCGCCGAGCAGCCGGTCGGCCTCGACCGCTCCGACGGCGGCACCGGCCACGTCGTAGTCGTCCGGGCCGAGGAGCCCGGGGTGCTCGGCCGTCTCGCCGCCGACCAGGGCCGTGCCGGTCTCGGCGCAGCCCCGCGCGATGCCGGCCACGATGTCGGCGATGCGGGTGGGGACCACCTTGCCGCACGCGATGTAGTCGGTCATGAACAACGGCGTTGCGCCCACCACGACGATGTCGTCCACGACCATGCCGACGAGGTCGATCCCGATGCTGTCGTGCTTGTCGATCGCCTGCGCGATGGCCACCTTCGTGCCGACGCCGTCGGTGGAGGTCGCGAGCAGGGGACGCTCGAACGACTTGAGGAACGAGACGTCGAAGAGCCCGGCGAAGCCGCCGACACCGCCCAGAACCTGGGGACCGTGGGTCTTGGCCACCGCCGCCTTCATCAGTTCGACGGCCAGGTCTCCGGCCGCCGTGTCAACGCCCGCTTCGGCGTACTTGCTGGCCATTCGTGTTCCGTTCCTGAACCGTGAAAGACTTGGGTTAAATCACCCCCAACTCTACGGTCTGGAGACTCACCGCGAATGTGCGGCATTGTCGGCATCGTTTCTTCGGAACCCGCCAACCAACAGGTCTACGACAG
>NZ_JAYSJZ010000096.1:0-31778 GCF_043726815.1 Lacisediminihabitans sp. | reverse complement strand
CTCGCACGATCGCCTTCGACCCGAACGGGTGGGGGGACTACGTCTACTGGCAGACCCAGGACCGCAAGACCCTCAAGCGCGTCAACCAGTTGATCGCCGATGCCCTGCGTGATCCGTTCGCCGGTATCGGCAAGCCCGAGCCCCTCAGGCACATCCTCTCCGGCGCCTGGTCCCGCCGCATCGATGAGACGAACCGTCTGGTGTACTACGTGACGGATGCCCACATCGTCATCCTGCAAGCGCGTGAGCACTACTGACCCGAGATCCCCGGATCTCGGGTCAGCTGCGTTCGTGGCGTGACCACATTTTGACCACATCCGCCTGAGATTGTCGGAGATTGAGGGCAGAAACCAGGCGCCGAAAACCCCGGAATATCAGCGATTCTGGGGTTCAGGTGATCACCAGAGATGGTCCGTGCCGAGCACACGGCTCATAATCGTGGTGTCGCGGGTTCAAGTCCCGCTCCCGCTACTTACCTTTATTTGCGTGAAATTTGGGGCTGTCAGTCTCCGCTTTCAGGCCCTCCAGCTGGGCGCCTGACCACATTGCGTCGTCGGCGCGAGTAGCGTGTTGCCATGGATGAGCGGATCGCGGATCGCGTCATTGTGCCGGATGTCGTCGGGCTCCCCTTCCATGTCGGCCGTGACGTAGCCGCCGAGTCTGGCGTCGCTCTTGCTAGCGCCGATCCCGATCAGCCATCGATCAATGCTCTCGCCTGGCCGGGGTTGTTCTGCATCACAGCGCAGAACCCGCCTGCGGGCACCGAGGTTTGCCGGTGGGACTCCGTCGCCGTCGAGATCGTTGGCTATGGCGAGGCGGACCGCGGTGCGCTTCGGACCCCCCCGGTCGCGCCGCCGGCCGATGTGGCACACGCGAAACCAGAGACGACTGATTTCGTCGACCTGACTCCGACCGAGAACATCGACCAGAACCCGCTCTGACGATCGGGGGATGCTAGCCGCCAGGATGTCGGGCGACTAGAGGTCCTTCAGGTAGAACAGCGAGTTCCCATGGGTGTTGTCCGGTTCCACTCGGGCGGTATCGACGAATCGGAGTTTGGCCATTACACGGCGAGAAGGAGCGTTCCACTCACGGACGGTGGCCCAGAGGCGTTGATGGCCTGACTCCTTGGCCCAGCTGAGCACAGCCCGCGCGGCCTCCGTGGCATACCCCTGACGCCAGGCCTTCCGGAGAAATTCGTAGGCCAGTTCTGGCTCGCCGTCCTGTCCGTGGGCGTTGGGAATCAGGCCGCAGTAGCCGATGACATCGCCGGAATCTCGTCGCTCTGCCGCCAAGAGTCCCAGGGAGTCATCCGGGTCTCCGCGACGGATCCACTCCTCGATGTCCTCCAGCGTCGGGTGACCGTCCGGGTCGATCCGACGATGCGGAGGCACGCGAGGATCACGCTCGGTCCACAGCTCGCGCTGGACGGCGGCATCGGACGCCTGCCACCGCCGCAGCAGCAGCCGATCCGTCTCGAGCACGACCTCGCCCCCGGACACTCGCGCGTGGTTCATAGCGATGATTATCCGGCAGCCACTGCCACCGCGAGCGGGTGGGTTCGCCTCACCAGCCGGCTTTTTCCTTCACGATGGTCGCCGTCGCCACGATCGAGCGTTCTGAGGTGTCCACGACGAGGTGATCCAGCGAAGCAACTTGGAGGATGGCTGCGAGTTCTCCCGCGCGCTCAAGGTGCCATTCCAGCCCGGAAGCGTCGTCGGCGTGGCGTAATCCGAGCCTTCTGGTCAGGATGGCAGGGGCGGCTTCCAGCCGACAGATGAGGAGGCCGCTACTCTGCAACGCCGCCTCGTACCGCGGTATCTCGCCGGCTTGCTCGATGACTCCGGCGAGGATGAAGTGCTCGACGCCGGCACGACGATAGTTGACCACAAGATCGCGGAGGTTCGCGATTTCCAATTCGTGATTGAAGCGGTCGCCTTCGGGTGCCGGCCAGGAACGGCGGATGTGGTCCAGGTCGATCACGGCATGATGATGCCCCCTCGTCATCTCCAGCGTGCTGAGTGCTTCCGCGGTGGTCGACTTTCCGACGCCGACCGTGCCGTTGAGAAATACGCTGTCGATCACTCGTCGAGACTCTCACGTCGCATGACCCGCTGAGCGTTAGCAAGAGCAAGGGAGTTGTTCCGCGACGGTCGAGTTGTGGCCGAGTTCGACCGTGTTGGGTGATCAACCCGTCGCCGCGGCCGGCCGAAGCTCGCTTTCGCGATTCCGTCGGCGCGCCCGGAGGAACCCCGCGCCCGTCGCGATCACAACCAGGGTGACGTCCAAAGCCCCGTACGCGACGGCCGTCGGTTCGAGCCCGAACGGTGCGACGGCGAGGCCGGCCGCGAGCGCGGGAACACTGAATGCCACGTAGCTGACGATGTACATCGACGCGAAGACCTCACCACGCTTGGCGATCGGCGCCGCTTCGCCGAGCGCGTGCACCGCGAAGCGGAAGGCCGCCCCGAAACCGAGCCCGGCGATCGCCGATCCGACAACATAGAGCGGCAGGGTGCTCGACAGCATCGCCGCGATGGTGATCACGACGCCGACTACGAGGGTTGCGTAGCCGAACCACTCGCGCAGTTGCGGCGGCACGACCGCCGAGACGACGGTGCCGCCCATCCCCGCGACGAAGAACACCCCGAGCACGATGCCCACAACGAAGTGATTGTGCACCTCGAAGACCGTGCCGATCACCGACGACCCGAGCGACTGGTACAGCCCGCCGAGCGCCCACGTCGCGCCGATCGACGGAACCAGGGCGAAGAAGATCGGGCGCATTGACGACGGAATCCCGGCGCTCGGCAGGAGAGACCGCCAGATCGATCCCTCGGGACTCGACTCCGGGCGAGCGCGTTCGGGAATCAGCCAGACGAGCGCCGCGAGCACCAGGTAGACGATGGCGAGGATCCAGAAGACGAGTTGGCGCGGCAGGGGTGCGAACTCGACGAGGGCACCGGCGAGCACCGCGCCGATCGCAATTCCCAGTGACGGCACCGCGCTGCTGACGATCGAGCCGACCCGCGGACTCGGCCCGGAATCGAGGATCATCGCGGTGAGGGTGCCGGTGGCGGCGCCGACGGCGAATCCTTGCACGATTCGCGCGGCCATCAGGCCGCCGGAGTCCCCGGCAGTCACGAAGAACACCATGCCGAGCGCGAGAAGTACCAGGGCTCCGGAGGCGACCGGCCGTCGCCCTATCCGGTCGGAGAGTGAGCCGACGGTCAGCAGCGCGGCGAGCAGCGCGGCGACGTAGACCGCAAAGATGACCGTCAACACGAACGCGGAGAAGCCCCAGAGCCGCTGATAGACGGGGTAGAGCGGCGAGGGCGCCGAGGCGGCCGTCAGCGTCGCGGCGCCGGCAGCCGCGGCGACGACGAACGAGAGTGGGCGGGAGAACATGGAACCTCTTTCGTAAAGCAATGAAGTTGGCTTTAACTACGGTAGGTCATGTTCTCAATAAAGCAAATATCTTTGCCATAATGGGGGCATGTCCAGTCAGGTAGCCGCGACTCGCCCCGGCGGAAGAAGCAGCCGAGTGCTGACCGCGATCTACACGTCGGTCGGCGAGCTCGTGGGCGAGGGTGTCGAGAAGATCACCTTTCCCGTGATCGCGGAGCGAGCGGGGGTCAATCCGACCACGCTGTACCGGCGCTGGGATGACGTCAATGCCCTCCTCGAGGAAGTCGCCGTCGCCGCCCTGACGCGGGACGGGGAGTCGGTGCCCGATACCGGATCTCTCGAGGAGGACCTCACGGAGTGGGCGATCATCATCGCCAGCGACATCATCCGCCCCAAGCGGGCCCGATACCTGCGGGCGATGGTGTCGGCGCGGGTGGAGGTGCTTGTGAGCTGCCCGATCACGGAGAGGCGTCGCGAGCAGGCCACAGAGATCGTGAACCGTGCCTCCGAACGCGGGGAGACGACTCCCACGGTCGCCCAGATCCTCGACCACGTCGTCGCGCCGCTGTACTACCGCGTCGTCTTCGCCCTCGAGGTAGACCAGGACTACGCGCGGCGCCTGGTCGGCGATGTGCTGGCCATGGCTCGCTGAGCCGGTATCGGGCTGCGAGTTGCGGCCGATGCCTCGTCCGCCTCCTACGGGTCCGGAATCGCAACGTAGGTCGAGGCGCTGCTGCCGCCGAATCGCGTTACCCGGTGACTACCGAAGAGGGATGCGCGCCGAGGATACTATGACGGAACGACTCAGCGCGGACGGCGGGAGCGTGGAGGTGGACTCGGTGGCGGGTGGTCGAGGAGAGATGACTTCGGCGGCCGGAGCCCGGGTCTCGAGATGGTGGTTGACGCTCGCACTGATCGGCGTGATCGGGGGAGTGCTCTCCGGTCTGTTCGCAATCGGCGGAGGAATCATCATGGTTCCCCTGTTGGTGACCTTCGCCGGCCTGTCGCAGCGGAATGCGGCCGCGACATCGCTCGCCGCCATTGTTCCCGCCGCGATCTTCGGATCCGTCACCTATCTCGTCGCCGGCGAGATCGACCTTCTCGCCGGAGTCTTCATCACGCTCGGCGCCGTGCCCGGGGCGTTGATCGGCAGTGCGCTGCTCAAACGGATTCCGCTGGTGTGGCTGCGGTGGATGTTCATCGTCTTCATCCTCCTCGTCGCGGCGCGCATGTTCTTCATCACTCCGATCCGCGGGGATCGACTCGCGTTCTCGGTCGTCATCGCCATCAGCTACATCGGCCTCGGCCTCGCGATGGGGATCCTTTCCGGCCTGTTCGGAATCGGCGGTGGAATCATCGCGGTGCCGGCGCTCATCGGGCTGTTCGCCGTGAGCGACCTGATCGCCAAGGGGACGTCGTTGCTCGTCATGATTCCCACCAGCGTCGTGGGAACCGTCGCCAACTGGCGCGCGCGAACCGTGGATGTGCGCGCCGGATTGGTGGTCGGGGTCGCCGCGACCATCGGGTCGATCCCCGGTGCGCTCCTCGCGCTGGTCATCGCGCCCAGAGTGTCCTCAGTTCTGTTCGGCGTTCTGCTCGTTGCGGTCGCGGCGCAGCTGACCGTGCGCGCGGTCAGGCGGCCAGGCGGAGGGGTGCCGAGCCCCGGCGCGGCCACCGACCGGCCTCGTGGAGAGGACAGTGTGATGGGTGAGGCAGAGGTGGCTCCGGAGACGAGGGGTGTCGCGGTCGAGCTGCTGGACACGGTGGATCTCGGCCCCGAAATCCCGGGCCTGGAAGGGCGCCGGCTTCGTATGAGAATGGTGACCATCGAGCCCGGAGGGGTGTTCGGCCCCGTTCACGACCACAGGGGCAGACCGGGGATCGTCTACGTGCTGCGGGGAACGATCACCGACCATCGCGAGGGAGTCGCCACGGACTACGGGCCGGGGGTGGGCTGGCCCGAGGACCGGAACACCGTCCACTGGCTCGAGAACCGGGGGACGGTTGCGGCCGTCGAGATCTCGGTCGACGTCGTCAGCGGCGAGTAGGCGGATCGGCCTCGCCGCCACCGCGATAACCGTCGGGAAGCCCGCACCGGGTTCAGATCTCTGGCGGCACCTGCGGATGGCGCAGCGGGCCCGGGCGGAGATCGTGGAGCTCGAGGGCTCGCACGTGATCATGATCTCCCAGCCCCGGGCGGTGACCGACGTGATCCTCACGGCGCTGAAGGCGGTCGGCTGATGGCGGCCGAGCCGGCCGATGCCCTCGCGAGCAGGCTCAAGCGCACCGAGCTGCAGCACAAGCCCTCCTCGATTCCCGGGCGGGACATCGTGCAGGTGCTCACCGAGATCCCGGTCGGCGCCGAGTCCGGCTGGCACACCCATCCGGGCGAGGAGGTGGGCTACATCCTGGCGGGGACCGTGGAGATGCGCATCCAGGGCGAGGCCACCCTCCTGCTGCGTCAGGGGGATCCATTCCTGATGCCGCCGGGCACCCCGCACAACGCGCTCGACGTGGGACCGGGCACCGGGATGATGCTCTCCACCTACATCGTGGATGCGGCGGAGCCGCTGGCGTCGTTCGTCACCATCGAGTCCTGAACGCGGACGCGCTCGAGCGGGGGTGGGTTGTAGGCTCGCACTGCCCCTCGACCGAGCAAGGAAGTGCGCCGTGGACATGCGACTGGAACTCGTGCCGTTGCCGTCGACCGACGTCGACCGAAGCAAGGCCTTCTACGTGGATCGGGTGGGCTTCCACCTCGATCACGACATCGAGCCGGGCAACGGCATGCGGATCGTGCAGCTCACCCCGCCCGGGTCGGCCTGCTCCATCGTGGTCGGCGTGGGAATCAGCGATCCCACCTCGGCCCCGGTGCACGGCATCCACCTGGTGGTGGACGACCTCGACGTCGTGCGCGACACCCTCGTCGGCAACGGGGTCGACGTGTCGGGTATCAGCGACATGGGTGGCGTGCGCTACGCCTACTTCAGCGACCCGGACGGCAACTCCTGGGCGCTCCAGCAGATCTCCCGCTAGGCACACGGATGCTCGGGGATCGCACCGTGGCGGCGCGACCGCTCACGTCCTAGAGTGTTGGTCACTATGGACTGGGACCAGCTGGTGAGCCACCTCGCGGCGACGACGGTCGTCGCGATCGTGACGCAGCGAGCAGACGGCACGGACGCCGTGGCCCCGATCTGGGTGGTCGTCGTCGACGGGCAGCCCTACGTCCGTTCCTATCTGGGGCCGACCGCCCTCTGGTACCGACGCGTGCTCTCCGGTCGGCCCGTCGCCTTCACGACCGGCGACGGCGAGGTGGCCGAACGCGACACGGCCGCCGCCCTTCTGCAGCCTCGGGTGGCGGTGCGAACGGAGTACGTGAACCCCGGCGACCCGATCCAGGCCGCCATCGACGGCGCGTTCCTCGCCAAGTACCGCGCATTCCCGGAGGCGGACGAGATGGCGAAGCCGGCCGTCGTGGCCTGCACCCTGCGCATCCTCCCCGGCTAGACCGAACGGTCTCAGTGCGCGCCGGCGGGCAGCCATCCCTCGCCGCATGCCCCGCCGTCGACGCTCTCGGTCACCGTGACCTCCTCCCCCTCCGGGGTGAGCAGCGGGTTGTAGAAGCGCGCGACCTCCGTGCTGGTCTGCGGCACGTAGTGGAAGATCAGCGAGCGGCGAAAGCGGTCGGTCGAGCGGTTCGGGCCGGAGCCGTGCACCATGCTTCCGTGGAAGAAGAGCACGTCGCCCGCCCTCATCGTGGTCTGTTCGGCGCTCATGCCCTCGGGGAGTTTGATCTCGTCGCGGGTGAACGATTCGGTCGCGTCCGCCTCCTGGGGGCAGATGATTTCATAGCGGTGCGATCCCGGAACGACCTTGAGGCCGCCGTTCTCTGCGTCGCAATCGTCGATGGCGATCCACACGGCGATACAGGTCTCGGGATGCGCCTGCAGGAAGATATTGTCCTGGTGCAACGCCTGCCCTCGTGCGGCCGGCGGCTTGAAGTAGAACATCGACTGGGCGGCGAACACGGGCCCCATCAGCTCGGTGACGAGGTTCATGATGCGGGGGTCGAGCATCCATCGCCTGGCGAGCCGGCCCACCTCGAGTTCGGTGCGCCGATGCGGATGCACCAGCCGGGGGAATCGCTTGAGCGGGTCGTCGTGCGGCACGTGGTCGTCGTTGCCGACGGAGACGTCGCGCGCGACCTGCTCCATGAACGTCTCCCGGATCTCGGCCACCTCGTTCGTGTCGAGGAGCGAGCGGAGCTGGAGCACGCCGAGCCGGTCGAACTCCGTGGCCAGAGAGGTGTCGGTGTCGGGGATGATATTCAACATACGAGTGAGCCTCTCGGAGTTCGTGCACTAAGACCAGCGAATTCCCTGCCCGAATAGTAGAAGATTCAGCTATGTCACCGATTGGATCCCGCCCGGAGTCGACGGCACCGGTGTTCGATCGGCTGGTCGGCGGCCACTTCACGGAGGGGCAGGAATACGCGGCCTGGCGCCCTCGAGGCACCGGCGACTACCTGCTGGTCCACACGATCGCGGGGGCCGGGCTCTTCGGCGCACCAGGCGGCGACCTGCTCGTCGAGGCCGGCGACGCCGTGTTGCTGCGCCCCGGGCTGCCGCACGACTATCGCACCGCGCCCGGCGCCGACGCGTGGGAATTCGACTTCGCCCACTTTCATCCGCGTGCGGAATGGCTGCCTCTGCTCGAGTGGCCGGTGCGGCTCGGCGGCCCCGGCCTCATTCACACGGATGGCGAGGTGCGGGTGCGGGTGGGTTCGGGGCTTCGCCGATCCGCGGGGCTGCGGCTCGGCGCGCTCCCCCGCGCCGAGCTGTTCGCCGTCAACGCCCTCGAGGAGGCCCTCCTCTGGCTCGATACCCAGAATCCGCTGACCAGCCGCACGGACGAACGCGTACTGCGCGTGATCGAGCACGTGGGCTCCCATCTCGCGGAGCCGCTTGACGTCGGCACTCTCGCCGAGATCGCGCACCTTTCGCCGTCGCGTCTCAGCCATCTCTTCTCCGAGCAACTCGGGATCAGCCCTCAGCGCTACGTGGAACGCGAGCGCATGACGGTGGCGAAGCAGCTTCTCGACCTCACCAATCGACCGGTGGCCGCCATCGCCAGGGAGGTGGGCTGTGACGATGCGCAGTACTTCTCCGGGCGCTTCCGGCGGTTCGCCGGGGTGACTCCGAGCGACTACCGGCGGCGCGGGCGCCTCGCGAGCGGATAGCCGCGACGGTCGCGTGCCCGGTCAGGGAACGAGAATGATCTTGCCGCGGACCGTGCGCGACTCGGCGAGGGCCAGCGCCGCGCCCGCCTCGGCGAGAGGGAACCGCGCGGCGATGTTGGCGGTGATGGTGCCGTCACCGAGGAGCGCAAACACGCGGCCGAGGTCCTCCACCAGGCGGGCGCGATAGCGTGCCGGGCGAAGGCGGTGTCCAGCCCAGAGGTCGTAGAAGGCGGCGGTGCGACGGTTGGGCAGCACGTTCCACAGGGCGACCTGGCCGAGCGCCCTCACGAACGGCATGAGCATGCTGCCCGTGCTGGTGAGCTCGGAGGCGATGGCGTAACAGACCAGCACGCCGGTGGGAGAGAGCATGCGGTACGACTCGTACATCATGGCCCCGCCCACGTTGTCGAAGACAGCATCCACCCCTGCCGGGGCCAGCTCGAGAACGCGCTCGACGATCCGCGGATCGTTGTAGTCGACCGGCTCGACCCCCGCGGCGCGGAGGGCCTCGTGGTGGCGGGGCGATGCGGTGCCGATGACCCGCACCCCGGCGAGCTGGGCGAGCTGGATCAGGATGCCGCCCACCCCGCCGTTCGCGCCGTGCAGTAGCACCGTCTGGCCGGCCTTCACCCGCGCGGTGCGGTGCAGCATCTGCCAGGCGGTGAGTCCGTTCACCACCACGGTCTCCGCCTCGGCCGCGTCGATGCCGGCCGGCACCGGCACGCTGTCGCGGGCGGCGACGATAGCGTGGCTGGCCCAGCCGCCGGTCTTCGTCACGGCGGCCACCCGGGTGCCGACCAGGGCCGGTTCTCCGCCTGGCCCCACCTCGAGCACGGTGCCGACCAGGTCGTAGCCCGGCACGAAGGGGAACGCCGGCTGGCCGAAGTAGCGGCCGCGGCGCATCGCCTGCTCGGCGAAGGAGATTCCCGTCGCCTCCACGGCGACGAGCAACTCGCCGTCCCCGGGGGCGCGGAGCCGGCGGCTCTCCACGCGTAGCCCATCGGGCTCCACCGGCCCCGGCAGAACTACTTCGACGGCGGTGATCGTGGTGGGTGTCGAGCTGGTCATCTGAAATGCCTTTCGTTGGGATGAGCGCTTATGTGACTGACTGAACAGTCACTTTTGAGGACACGCGAAAGGGCGAACCCTCCCGCGCGGGATCGGGGCCGGATCAGCCCCTCGTCGGTGCCGGATCGCCGGGGGTCGGCGCCTCATCCGGGTGTTGGATGCCGTCGCTGAGCGTGTGCGCCCAGGTCTCGTCGATCGAGTTCAGGTCCGCCTGCACGATCAGGTGGCAGAGCTGGCCGTAGGCGACGAATCGCTGCACGGCGGAAGCGTCGGCTCCCGAGGCATCCGTCACGGCCGTCACGAGCTCGGCGAGGCCGCGCTGCACGGCGGCGCGGATCTCGGGAACGTCGCACGCGCTCTGGGCGTGCACCTGCAGCATGATGAGATCCCGATCCCGGATGAGGTCCACGTAGGCGTCGGACATCGCCGCCAGGATCTGCTCGGGAGTGGAGGCATCCGTGGCCTCCGCGCTGGCGACCAGCCCGACGCGCACGCGCTCGTAGCAGTGCTCGACGGCTGCCACGAAGAGGGCGAGCTTGCCGGGGAACAGCCGGAAGACGTAGGCCGGCGACACCCCGGAGGCCGCGGCCACCTGCGCGACCGGGGTCGCGTGGTAGCCGGCGTGCGCGAACACGCGCACGGCGTGGGAGACGATCTTGGAGCGCTGAGCCTCGGCGGTCGACCGCGATTTCGTCTCGGCGACGGGGGTGGATGACATGTAACTGATTGAACAGTCACAACTCGGAAATGTCAAGCGGGATGCGCATGGCCCACGAGCGAGGTTAGGCTCGCCTAATCCAGCCGATCGGGCTGCCGTCGAAAGAGCACGCTGACCATGAGCCTCGTCAACTTCCTGATTCTCGGGGCGATCGCGGGTTTCACGATCTTCCTCGGCCTGCCCATCGGCAGGCTCCGGTCGAAGTCGCTGCGTCTCATGTCGCTGCTGAACGCGATCACCATCGGCGTGCTCGTCTTCCTGCTCTGGGACGTGTTCTCGCATGCCCTCGAACCGATCGACGGGGCGCTCGCGGAGGCCACGGCCGGCAGATCGGCATCCTTCCTGCCCTCGATCGGCCTCGTGTCGGTCTTCTTCGTGTCGGTCTCCGCCGGCCTCCTGAGCCTCGTGGCCTACGACCGCTGGGTGGCGCGGCGGGCCGAGGCCGGAAGCCTGGCTGCCGTCTCGGGCGGCGCCCCGGGCATCCTGCGGCTCGGTGAGGCGCCGAGCAGGCTCGCCTTCCTCATCGCGGTGGGAATCGGCCTGCACAACTTCTCCGAGGGCCTCGCGATCGGCCAGTCGGCCGCGAACGGCCAGATCAGCCTCGCCATCGTGCTGGTGATCGGGTTCGGCCTGCACAATGCGACCGAGGGATTCGGCATCACCGCGCCCCTCGCGGGCCAGGGGGTGCGGCCGTCGTGGGGCCAACTGGCCATTCTCGGCGTGATCGGGGGAGCCCCGACGGTGGTGGGCACTCTGCTGGGAGGCGTGTTCGTGAACGACGTTGTCTCGATGGTGTTCCTGGCCCTCGCGAGCGGGTCGATCCTCTACGTGATCGTTCAGTTGCTCGGCGTGGCCAAGAGGTTCGGCCTCGGCTACACCCTCTACGGAGGGATGCTGATCGGCCTGTTCGCCGGATTCGCCACGGACTTCGTGGTCACCGCCGCCGGGGTCTGAGCTAGAAGTCCCGGAGGTTGGCGCGCACGCCTCCGTTGCCGAACTCGCTGCGCAGCACGCCGCGCTTCCTCAGGGCGGGAACGAGGTGGTCGAGGTAGCCGTGCACGGTCACCGGGTGCAGGTCGCCGGAGAAGATGAAGCCGTCGTTCTGCGCCTCGTCGCCCAGCCGCTCGATGAAGTCGGCGACCTGGTCGACCGTGCCGACGAACCCGCTGCCGTCGTCGATGCGGCCCTTGCGCGCCTTGCGCACGGCGAGCTCTCGAAGGGTCTGCGACTCGAAGCCGTCCGCCCCGCCGAGAAGTCCCCGGATCGTGCCCTGCGACACGTGCTGACCGAAGACCGCCGGGTCGAGGGGGCGGTCGAGGTCGAGCACGGTGAGGTCGGTCTCGAGGTCGCTCGACTGGCCGGCGAGCACCGCGCGGATCACGTCATCCGTGGGATGGAGCGAGGCGTTCACCACCCGCTGCACCTCCTCCTCGCTCGCCACGATCTCGGGCTTGAAGACGAACAGGATCGTGATGTCCTGGGGTCGGCGCCCGCGCAGGGCGGCGGCCTCGTGAACCTTGCGGCGGTAGGCCTTCACGCTCTCCACGTCGAGCGGTGACAGGGCGAGCTGCACGTCGGAATTGCCCCCGGCGAACGACAGCCCGCGCCCGGACCCGCCCGGCGAGACGATGATCGGATCCCCGTTGTCGAACGGCACGGCATTGAGCGGACCGTCGAGAGTGAAGTACTCCCCCTCGTGGTGGAAGCCGCCGATCCTGCTGCCGTCGGCGTACTGGCCGGTCGCGCGGTTCTCGACCAGGGCGCCCTCGTCCCAGCTGTGCCAGAGTCGCCTGACCACGTCGAGCCACTCCTCCGCACGATCGTAGGCGGCGTCGTGGGCGAGTTCGTCGAGCCCGAAGTGCCGGGCGCTCTTCACGTCGGTGACCACATTGATGCCGAAGCGGTCGCCGCTGAGGTGTTGGAGGGTGGCGAACTGGCGCGCGGCGAGGTAGGGCGGATACGCGCCGGCGTTGATGGTGGGCGCGATGCCGATGTGCGAGGTGACGTCGAACAGGTACGGCGTGAGCAGCAGGGGGTCGAGCTTGGGGCCGCCGTAGGCCTCGCGCACCCGCAGGTCGATGGTCTCCGGCGAGCCGAGCGAGAGGGCGTCCTCGATGATCAGCAGGTCGAGCCCCGCCTGCTCGAGCTCGCGCACGGACTGCTGGTAGATCCTCGGGTCCTGCCAGCGATAGTTCCACTCGTAGTCCGGTCGCCCCCAGCCCTGTGGGCCGAATCCCCGGCCGAAGAACCATCCGAAGTGCTGGAGCTGCGCCATGACTCGACCCTAGGACGGCATCGGCGGGCACCGGGGGAATGTTGCGTCGTGTGAAGGCCGCGATTGTCCGCGCGGAGGGGCGACCGTAGCGTGGGCAGCGTTGCACTCAGAGGAGAACATCGTGACATCCACCCAGCTGCCGTACGGGGCGGGCCACTTCGGATTCGACACCGACCAGGTGCATGCCGGCGAGACCATAGGCGCCGGCCACGGCGCCCGGATCACCCCGATCTACCTCACCGCCGGTTTCGTCTTCGATTCGTTCGACCACGCCAAGGCCCGGTTCGACGGCGACGACGGCGCCTGGGTGTACTCCCGCAACGGCAACCCCACCAACACCGTGGTCGAGGCACGCCTCACGGCCCTCGAGCACGGCGTTGACTCCCTGCTCGTGGGCAGCGGGCAGGCCGCGATCACGGTCGCCATGCTCGGGATCCTGCGGGCGGGCGACCACTTCCTCGCCACCAGGAGCCTCTACGAGGGCACCAAGACCCTCTTCCGCGAGAATTTCGTGCGCTTCGGCATCGAGGTGGAGTTCGTGGATGATCCCCACGACCTGGCGGAATGGCGGCGCCGGCTGCGGCCGACCACGCGGGCGGTGTTTGCCGAGGCCATCCCGAACCCGAAGAACGACCTCATCGATTTTCGCCTCATCGCCGACTTCGCGGACGAGGCCGGAGTGCCCTTCGTCGTCGACAGCACGGCGGCCACCCCGTACCTGGTGCGCCCGATCGACCACGGGGCGTCGATCGTCGTGCACTCGGCCAGCAAGTTCCTCAGCGGTCACGGCGCGTCCCTCGCCGGCGTGGTCGTCGACGGCGGCACGTTCGACTGGGGTCGGCATCCGCAGAAGTTCCCCCAGTTCTCCGCCGCGCTCGCCGGGGACCCGGACTCGAGTTACCTCTCCCGCTTCGGCGACCGGGCCTACCTCGAGTACACCCGGTCCGTCATCACGGCTCGGCTCGGCCCCGTGCTGTCACCGTTCAATTCCTTCCTGCTGCTGCAGGGGCTCGAGACGCTGTCGTTGCGGGTCGAGCGGCACTCGCGCAACGCCCTGGCGATCGCCCGCTGGCTCGAGGCCCAGCCCGAGGTGAGCTCGGTCGACTACCCGGGGCTGGAGTCGAACCCCTACCACTGGCTCGCCGAGCGGTACTTTCCGCGCGGCTCGGGCTCCGTCTTCGGGTTCACGCTGCGCGGCGGCACGGACGCCGCGCGCACGGTGATCGACTCGGTCGAGTTGTTCAGCCGGATGACCCACATGGGAGACGTGCGCTCGATGGTGCTGCACCCGGCCACGACATCCCACGCGCAGGTGCCGAAGGCGGACCGCGAACGCTACGGAATCGGAGACGGGCTCGTGCGGCTGTCGGTGGGCATCGAGGACGAGGCGGACCTCATCGCCGACCTCGAGCGAGCGTTCCTCGCCCTGCGCCAGGCGCAGCCCTCCGTCGGGGCGTTCGCCGGAGCGCGCCCGGTCTGAGGCGCCTAGGGCGCCCGCAGCTCGCGGCCGGCGCGCTCCTCGAGGAGCCTCGCCACCAGCAGCTCGCCGGGCACCGGGCCGAATCGCTCGAGCGCCTCGCGGTGCAGCCGGGTCACGAGCTCGGAGGCCTCGAACGGCGTGCCCGCGTCGGCCGCCAGGCCCGTCACGGTCTCCAGTTCTTCGACGCACCGATCGAGGCCGAAGGACTCCGCGTAGTCCCCGGAGAGTAGCAGGTCGAGGTGCTCGGTGATGAACCGGCTGCCGCCGGCGGTGCGGGGGAGGATGTCGCGCAGGGTCGCGGGCGTCACCCCCAGCGACTGTCCAAGCAGCAGAGCCTCGGTGACGACGACGGCCTGCCCGAACCAGAGCAGGTTGGCGAGCAGCTTCACGGTCTGACCGTCTTCCGCTCGGTCGCCCGCCCGTTCGACGCCGTCCGCTCGGGCGAGCGCCCCGAGGAGCGGGAGCACGCGCAGCACGTCGCGGTCGGGTCCGGCGGCGAAGAAGGTCAGTCGTCCGTGCGCCGCCTCGGCCGGCCCGCCGCCCATCGGAGCGGCGACGGCCCCGATGCCGAGACCCGCCGCCTCCCCCGCGAGTTCTCGGGTGAGCGCCGGATCGCCGCTGGTCAGGTCGAGCCAGAGGGAGCCGGCCGTCATCGACCGGAGAAGGCCGTGTGGTCCACCGAGGGCGGCCTCGAGTTCGCGGCGACCGGGAAGCACCGTGACCAGCACATCCACCGACCCGGCGAGTCGCTTTCCCGAGTCCGGCCAGCCGGCACCGGCCTCCCGAACGGCGCCGGCGATGTCCTGCCGCGTGTCGAATGCCGAGACCCGAAACCCGTGATCGACGAGGCGCGAGACGATGGGGAGCCCCATCCGACCCACCCCGAGCACGCCTACCGACACCGCCACGCCGACCGCCCTTCCAAGTCCGTTCGCGAGTATCCTCCCACTGCCCGCTGCTGTGCCTTTGGACCCTGTGCGATCGCGCAGGACGACCGGTAGATTCTCCCCGTGGAGGACCGCTTCAACACCGCCGACCAGATGCGAGAGTCCGTGTTCGTCGACGGGCCGCAGTCCGGCAGCCGGTACTCGAGATTCTGGCTGCTTCTGGTGGTCGCCGACTCCACGGCGACCGTGATCGGGGCCATGATCGTCGCCCCGCTGATGACGCCGATCCTCGGCACGATGCTCGCGACGGTGCTCGGCGACCGCGCCAACCTCATCCGCTCCCTTCTGCTCGCGATCGCCATCTCGCTCGTGCCCCCGCTCACGGTGGCGGGGCTCGCCCTCGAGTCCGGCTCGCTCGTGCAGTTCCTGGGGGCGCTGCTCCTCTTCCTCACCAACGTCGTGGCGATCATCGGCACGGGAATCGTGGTGATGTCCCTCTACGGGGTGAGCCGACTCACCCGCGAGATCGAGCCCGGCGTGAGTCGGTGGGCCAGGCTGCGCCGGCCGACCGCACTGCTGGCGGTGATGTTCGCGCGATCGTCGAGCAGTCGGTGCATCAGGTCGCCGAGAAGTGGGCCAGCGGAATCGGCTGGCGGGTGGACAGTGTGACCAGCCAGGGAGCGGAGGTGGACCTGCGACTCGAGGGACCGTCCCCGGTGCCGACCCTCGTGCCCGTCTACACGGTGGACCTGGGCGGCACACCGTGAAATCGCGGCCCCGGGCGCAGCGAATCACGCTCGCCTCACCGCGACCGGCCGTCGACTCCACGGTCGACTGGCTGTTCTTCGTCTTCGGCGGCGCCTCGGCGATCTGGCTGGCGTACCTGTTGTTCCGGGAGAGCTTCTCGCTCGGCTGGGGTGAGATCTGGTTCTCCGTGGTCTACTGGGTGCTGCTCGCCTACCTCGTGCTGCCGCGGCTGCACCGCATCCTCACCCGCATCTACGTTCCCGACTACTTCATCGGGCGGGCCCGCACCAGCGACGGCCTGCTCGGCGATCCGATCAATGTCGCCCTGCTGGGCTCGGAGGCGCAGGTGCACGAGGTGATGGGCCGTGCCGGCTGGACGATGGCCGACGACCTCTCGCTCGCGACCGGCTGGCGCATCGTCGCCTCCACCCTCCTGCGCCGCAGCTATCTGGAGGCGCCGGTGAGTCCCCTGCTCCTCTTCGGGCGCAAGCAGGACTTCGCCTACCAGCAGGAAGTGGACGGCACGCCGGGCAAGCGCCACCACGTGCGCTTCTGGCGGTGCCCGGACGGCTGGATGCTGCCGGGCGGCCAGCACGCCGATTGGCTCGCCGCCGGAACCTACGACCGCAGCGTCGGCCTCTCCCTGTTCACTCTCCAGATCACCCACAAGATCGACGAGAACACGGATGCCGAGCGCGACCACATCGTGGACTCGGCACGCGGAGCCGCGGAGCAGGCGGCGGTGTCGACGATCCGCGACTTCTCCACGGGGTACCACTCCCGCAACGGGGGAGGGGACGCGATCGTCACCGACGGGGACCTGCCGATCGTGGACCTCCGCGGCGTGCCGTCTACGCCGGGCCGGGTCGACATCCTCACCGACAGCCGGGACAAGCGACCGGCGCCCACCATCGTCGGAGCCGCGCTGGTGGCGGCGCGGGCGGTGGAGGGGATCGTGCTGATCGTCACCCTGCTGCTGGGGCGGGGCGACGTGCTCGTTCGGGTGGGCGCCAACGACACCCCGGCCGACGAGGCCGCGATCACCCTCGTCGTCTCCGTGTTCGCCGGGCTTCTCGCCGTCTTCGTGGCCGTGGAGTTGCTCGTCGCGTGGCGGATCTTCCTCGGCCGCAACTGGGCCCGGGTTCTCGCCATGTCGCTGAGCGCCGCCTCCATCGCGCTCCAGGCGGTGAGCCTCGCCACCGGGGGTCCGGGAATCACGCTGCAGACCACGCTGCCCGGGCTCTCGCTCGACGTGCTGCTCATCCTGGCCCTGTCGAGTGAACGCGCGCTCGTCTACGCGCGCCGCGACCGCAAGGCGCCCAAACGCATCTCCGGTCGCCCGGGGGACGTCGCCGCCTTCTGACCCCGGTCAGTGCGCGGCGGGCGTGAGTTCCGCCGCCTCGCCCTGGTGGGCGAGGAACACGGCCTCCGTGCGCGATGTCGCGCCGAGCTTGCGCAGGATGCTCGAGACGTGAACGCTCGCGGTCTTCGCGCTGATGAACAGCTGCTGTGCCACCTGACGGTTGGACTGGCCCTGCTCCACGAGGTCGAGCACCTGGCGCTCGCGCTCGGTGAGCAGCCGCCGGTTGTCGCGCACCGGGCCCGGGGTGAGTGCGCTCGCCGAGCCGGGAGTCGTCAGCCCGGCGCGCCGTTCGAGCTCCGCGACCCTGGTCACGATCAGTCCGGCGCCGATCTCGGTCGCCCGCCGACGGGCCTCCCTCGCGCAGTCCAGCGCCGCCGCCCGATCGCCGTCGGTCGCGAGCACCTCGGCGAGCCGGAGAGACGAGTACGGCAACAGGTGGGCCTGTGCGAGCGGCGAGCGGCTCGCCTGCACCGCGGCTCGCCAGAGGCCGGCATCGGTACCGGTGTGCGACGCGCCGCCGAGCTCGGCATCGAAGACGGCGACGTAGGCGGCGGCGGTCGGCCAGGTGGATGACGGCTCGAGCACCGCGCGAAGACGCGCCTCGATCCGCGCCCGATCGGTTTCGCCGTCCTCGGTGGCGATCGGCGTGCCGGTGGAGGTTGCACCGGCCAGGGCGCGGGCGGCGACGGCCAGGAGCGGCAGGTCGTACGCGGCGACCCGGCGGTGGTCTGCCGCCAGCACTCCGCGCACCTCCTGCCATGCTCCGGAGAGGTCACCGCCGGCGAGCGCGATCTCCCCGGCCACGCGGGCGAGGCCGAGCCGCGACTGGGCGTCGATCTGCAGCTGAAGGCTGAGCGGGGCTCGCCAGCCTCGCAACAGCGCCTCGGCGGCGGCGATGTCGCCTCCCCAGAGCGTCGACCAGAGTTTCAGCCGCTGAAGGTGGGCGCTGAAGCCGATCGGGGGATCGAGTTCGAGGGCTCGCTCGAGCAGCTCGTTGGCGCGAGCCAGGTCCCCGCCGGCGAACAGCGGCTCGATGCTGTTCGACAGGAGCAACGCCCCGGAGGTCCGCTCCACGCCGCGGCGCCGCGCCCCCTCGAAGCCCTCGAGCGAGATGCGGATGGCGTCGTCGAACCGGCCGAGCGCGTTCATCGCATCCGACATGTTCACGAAGTACCGCAGGCGCGCGGAGTCGTCCCCCACGGCGAGCTCTCCGGCCTGTTCGAGGTCGGCCAGACCGCTGTCGATCTCGCCGCGCGCGACGAGGGACATGCCCCGGATGTTGGCCGAGACCGACATCCGCGCTCGGGAACCGACCTCCCGGGCCTCGTCGAACGCCTCGTCCGCGATCTCCACGGACTCGTCGAATCGGGCGTCGAGCATGAGACGCGCCGCGAGTTCTCCCAGGACCGTCGCGCGCAGCACGCTCGGCGGTTCGCCCTGCAGCACGGCGAGCGCCCGGCGCAGCAGTTCCACCGACCCGGTGCGGCCGACATTGGCCAGATAGGAGGCCTTGTCCCTCAACAGCCGGGCTATCCGCTCCACGTCGTCGGCCGGTGAGTCGGCGAGCGCCTCGTCCACGAGGGAGATCGCCCGGTCGCTCTCCCCGGCGTTGCGCAGGTCGTGGGCGGTGTCCGCGAGAAGGGCGACGCGGCTGCGCCCGGCCACGGCCTCGGCATCCGGCACCTGGTCCCAGAGTTCGAGCGCGCGTTCCCCCATTCGCGAGGCGGTGTCATAGGCGAACGCCTGGTGGGCCTGGGTCATCGCCGTGATCGAGGCCCCGAACGCGCACTTCATGTCGTGCGCGGCCATCCAGTGGTAGGAGATCTCGGTGGCGGGGATGCACTCGGTGCTCAGCCCGGCCTCGAGGGCGCGGGCGTACTGGGAGTGGTAGCGCACGCGCTCGCCGGGCAGCAGTTCCTCGTGGATGGCGTCTCGCACCAGGGCGTGACGGAAGGCGTAGGACGTCTCGTCGATCACGATCACGTTGCCCAGCACCGCCTCGCGCGCCGCCCGATCGATGTCGTCCGCCGCCCCGTCGTGCACGGCAAGGAGCAGGGTGTGGTCGACCCGGGAGCCTCCGGCGGCCATCAGCCGCAGGATCTTCTGGGTCGGCTCGCTGACCGTGTCGTATCGTGCGAGCAGAATCTCGCGGAGCGTGTCGGGGAAGCAGTCCGCGTTCACGTAGCCGTCGAAGTCGACGAGTTCCTCGATGAGGAACGGCACCCCGTCCGTGCGCTCGAACACGACATCCACGTCGTGGGCGAGGGGCGCCGAGCCGAGGATCTCGCCGACGAGCTGGCGCACCTGCCGTTTGGTGAGGCGCGCGAGGTCGCGGCGGCTCACGCGCGGGGTGCGGTCGAGCTCCGGCAGCCAGGAGCGCAGCGGATGACCGCGCACGAGGTCGTCGCTGCGATAGCTGAGCACGAAGAGAATGCGGCCGTGTTCGACGACGCGCACGAGGAATCTCAGCAGGCCGAGGGTGGCCTGGTCCGCCCACTGCAGGTCCTCGATCACCATCACGAGGGGGTGCTCCCGCGACACGTTCTCGAGGGCGACCGCCACGCCGTCGTAGAGGAACTCCGCTCCACCCCGCACCCGGGACTCGCCGGCCGGGTCGCTGGTCGAGTCGGCCCGGGCGCCCAGTTCGGGCAGCAGAAGCAGGAGGGCGCTGCGCGACGGTCCGGCCGCCTCGAGCAGCGCCTCGGCGCCGATCGTGGCGGCGAGCGCTCGAAGCGCGCCCGTCACCGGGGCGTAGGGCGGAGCATCCCGGTCCAGGTCCACGCACTGGCCCTTCACCACCACGGTCGCGGCCGGCACGGTCGCGGCGAATTCGTCGATGAGGCGTGACTTGCCGATGCCGGCCTCGCCGCCGATCACCACCGTACGGGTCTCGCCCGCCGCGGACTCGTGCAGGGCGCTCACCAGCGCGTCGAGGTCGCCCTCCCGCCCGATGAGGGAACCACTAGTCTTTCCCGACCGCATGCTCCCATCGTGCCACGAGCCCCCGACGCGCAGAACAGTGCCGGGAACACTCGTGCCGGAGTCTGTGCCCGCGACGACGGTGCCCGCGACGGTCATCAGGAGCGCGCGCGGTGGCCGGCCGTGCCGGACAGGATCGCGCTGAGCCAGCCCGCGCCGAACCAGCCGGCGGCCGACTGCCCGGGGCGGCGGGGCGAGGGCTCGGAGGCGCGCTCGTCCGCGAGACGCTCCTCTCGCACCCGCGCCCACTCGACCTCTCGGGCCAGTTGTCGCTCGTGGTCGAGGGTCAGGTGCTCAAACGCGTATTCGTTCACCAACATGATCTGCTCCGTTCTTTCCTGACACCGACATTCCTCGCTAAGGCGGGTCTGCCGCATGGGGCGCATGCACTATTTCGGGCGCGAGCGGTCGTGAGCGGCCTAAGCCGTTTGCCCGTCTTAGGCGGGCACGACGGACACGGCGCAGAATGCGGCATTTTCCCGATGCCGGGGAGCGGGGCTCAGGAGCAGGCTCGTAACCGAGACCGAAAGAGAGGAGGCGGGTGACGATGTTGATGTTGTTGATCGTGGCCGCGACGATCGTCTGGGCGCTGGTTGCGACGGTCGTGCGCATCGCGGCCGATGGCTACGGCCGCATTCCGACCAGGACTGCACGCGAGGCGGATGGGCCGCGCTACCGGCGAATCTGGTGACGCCGAGGCCCACCCGATTGATGTAGCGCAGCACGATGCCGTACGACTCCCTGAGGCCGGTCTGGGTGTACGGGAAGAGGTGATGCTCGACCTGGTAGTTGAGGCCGCCCATGGCCACGACCGGCACGATCGGCATCCCCTTGTGGTTGGGGGCGAATGACACGCCCATGTAGAAGCCGAAGAGCCCGAGCTGCACCGCCAGGAAGGCGGCGGCCTTGTCGGGCGGAAGCACGAGGAACACGAGCGCGAGGTAGCCGCCGAGGGGCACCGCGATGAAGGCGATCGCCACCCAGCGACGGTTGACCGCCGTCAGACCTGCAGGCGGATGAAGAGCGGGCTCCCCCAGAGGGTGGACACGTGCTCGACGTAGCGTCCCCAGACCGGCGAGTTGTACATGCCGCCGGCCCCGTCGTAGATGCCGATGTGCTGGCCGGGCCAATAGACGAGGTCCCCGGCGACCGCGCTCGCCTTGTCGACCCGCACCCCGAGCCTGGCCTGGTGGTCCGCCCCGCGGGGCAGGCTGATGCCGAACCCGGCGAAGACGTACTGGGTGTATCCGTCGCAGGAGAAGCTCGTGGTCGGGCTGTTGCCGGATCCGTATGGCACGAGGCCCACGAACTGCGCGGCGTACTGGATGAGCGCTGTGCCGCTGTAGCCCTGGGTCGGCGGGGCGACCCCGGTGTAACGGTTGGCCTTCACCGGCGCGGATGCCGGGGCGACCGGAGCCACCGGCCTCGGCATGGTCACGGCGTAGCCGTCCCGGGCGGACGACGTGATGGCGACGGTCGCGTCAACCGCGAACGATTGCACTGCCGCCTGCGGGTGCGGGGCGGCCTGCGCGTCGAGGCTCGCGTAGGCCGGGATGGCCGTCGTTGCAATGAGCGCACCGGCGACCGCGATGGCCCCGAGCTTCGCAACGATGGATGACATCCGGCCAGAGTAGTGGAGAGGCCGCGAAAAGTCTCGAATCGGTAACGGAACCGCCCAGAAATGGGGGTTGAAAACGAGCGCGGGCGAGCGCCCGATCCTGCACGGAAACGGGCAAATGTCGGCGGCGAATCGTAGGCTGGACAAAAAGATCCCGATACGCCGAAAACACTAGATGTTGTGGAATGACAAGAGTGTCATTCCGGTTATATAGTGAGGACTCACGAAGGAGCCGGCTTAACAACTGGTGACCTTGGGGTGACTAACAGGGTGACGAAACAACAGACTTAGGGAGGTCCGAAAATGGACAACGACAACGATTCCATCGGCGGCTACGCAGTACCGGTCGACCCGATGGACGACCTGCAGTGTGACAGCTGCCAGTAAGAGCACTTAGCGCTTAGCGCTTAGCACGAGCCCCGGTCGCCAGTGATGGCGGTCGGGGCTTTGTCGTTAAGCTCTTTCTGTGCAAAGGACTACGCAATGGCCAAGACAGTGTCGGTGAACCCCGAGATCGAGGGGCGTGTCTTTCCGCCCACCACGCCCTACCTCGTCGGTCGGGAGAAGATCCGGGAGTTTTCGCGCGCGGTTCTCGCGAGCAACCCGGTCAACTTCGACGTCGAGGCGGCGAGGGCGGCGGGTCATGCCGACCTCGTGGCGCCCCCGACCTTCGCCGTGGTGGTGCAGGAGCTCACCCTGCACCAGCTTCTCGCCGAGCCGGATGCCGGGATCGACTTCGCGCGCGTCGTGCACGGCGAGCAGCGGTTCAGCTTCTCGCGGCCGATCGTCGCCGGTGACGAACTCACCGCCACCCTGACCATTGCCAGCGTGAAGTTGCTCGGCGGACACTCCATGGTCACGGCAGAGTCCAGCATCGTCGACGCCGCCGGTGCCCACGTGGTCACCGCGACATCCACCCTCGTGGTGAGGGGCGACGCATGACCCAGCAGACCGCACCCGTCTTCAGCGAACTCGAGGTCGGCCAGATCGTGGCCGAGGCCGGATTCGCCATCACCCGCGAGTCGCTCGTGCGCTACGCCGGCGCCTCGGGGGACTTCAACGCCATCCACTACCGCGACGACATCGCGCAGTCGGTCGGCCTCGCCGGCGTGCTCGCCCACGGGATGCTCACGATGGGCGCCGCCGTGCAGCCCGTCGTCGACTGGGCGGGCGACCCGGGCCGGATCGTCGACTACCAGGTGCGATTCACGCGCCCGGTGTTCGTCGACGCCACCGAGGGAGCCGTAGTCAACGTCGTCGCGAAGGTCGGCGCCCTCGACACGGAGAACACCGTCGCGCGCATCGACCTCACGGTGACCTACGGCGGCGAGACTGTGCTGGGCAAGGCACAGGTGCGCGTAGGCCTGGCCTGACGATGGAGTTGCGGGAGCTCACGACGCTGCGCGTCGGCGGGCCGGCCGATGAGGTGATCGCACCCGCCGACGAGGCCTCCCTCGTCGCGGCGACGCTCGAGGTCTGGGCCACCGGCGACGACTGGGTCGTGCTGGGCGGCGGCTCCAACGTCGTCGTCTCCGACGAGGGGTTCGCCGGCACCGTGATCCGGGTCGTCACGCGAGGCGTCGAGATACTGCCCGCCGAGGGCAACGCGGTCCGTCTGCGCGTGCAGGCGGGGGAGCCGTGGGACGCCC
The DNA here is from genome assembly GCF_043726815.1 of Lacisediminihabitans sp. Taxonomy (NCBI): domain Bacteria; kingdom Bacillati; phylum Actinomycetota; class Actinomycetes; order Micrococcales; family Microbacteriaceae; genus Lacisediminihabitans; species Lacisediminihabitans sp. Next base: position 8,344 of record NZ_JAYSJZ010000096.1, on the reverse strand, counting down.
TCGTGCGGTTCGCGGTGGAGAACGGGCTGGCCGGCATCGAGGCACTCTCCGGAATTCCGGGGTCGAGCGGGGCGGCGCCGATCCAGAACATCGGAGCCTACGGACAGGAGATCGCGTCGCACCTCGTCTCCATCGACTTTCTCGACTACGGCACCGGCGAGCTCTCCCTCATCGAGGCCTCCGCGCTCGACCTCCACTACCGCAGTTCGGCCATCAAGAACGGCCGCCGGGGAGTGGTCGTGGCGATCGAGCTCGAGCTGACCCGAACGCCGGGAGGGCTCAGCGAGCCGATCGGCTACCCGCAGCTCGCCGTGGCGCTCGGGCGTGAGGTGGGCGATCGCGTGCCCCTGGCCGACGTGCGAGCCGCGGTGCTGGCCCTGCGCGCCAGCAAGGGCATGGTGCTGGATGCCGCGGACCCCGACTCCGTGAGCGCCGGATCCTACTTCACCAACCCCACCGTGAGCGAGCGTTTCGCCGGCAGCCTTCCCCTCGACGCTCCGCGCTGGCCGGTCTCCCCCGACATCTCGGCGCCGACGGTGCGGCCGTTGGACTCCTTCGACCCGGCCGACGTGCCGGTCATCCGCTCCGCCGCGGACCGCCGGGTGAAGCTCAGCGCGGCCTGGCTCATCGAGCACTCGGGAATCACCCGCGGGTTCCGCCTTCCCGGGTCGCGGGCGGCCGTCTCGAGCAAGCACAGCCTCGCGATCGTCAACACGGGGGAGGCCACCGCCACCGAGATCGCGGAACTCGCCCGCTACATCCAGGCCCGCGTGCTCTCGACCTTCGGTGTGATCCTCGCGCCCGAGCCGGTCTTCGTCGGCGCGTTCGAGTAGCCTCGCACCCCGCTCAGGAGTCTTTGCGGATCCAGCGGAAGGTGAGGCGACAGGCCACGAGCCCCACCACGAGCCAGATCGCCGTCACGATGGCGACCCCGGCCAGGTTCCAGGTGCCGCCCATCTCGAGCGTCTTGAAGGAGTCGGGCAGGAACACCGAGCGCATGCCCTGGGCCAGCCACTTGAGCGGGAAGATGCTCGCAAAGTTCTGCAGCCACTCGGGCAGTTGCGAGAAGCTGAGGTACACGCCCGAGATGAACTGCAGGATGAGCGTGATCGGGATGATCACGGCCGTCGCGCTCTTTCCCGTGCGCGGCAGCGCACTGAGCGCGATGCCGAGCACCGCACAGGTGGAGACGCCGAGCAGGAACACCCAGGCGAAGGTGAGCCACTTCGCCGGATCGGTGGGCAACTCCACCCTGAAGGCGATGGCAGCGACCAAGAGAAGGAGCCCGGACTGCAGGAGGCCCGTCACGACCACCTGTCCAATCTTGCCGATGAAATAGCTCAAAACCGGCAGCGGGGAGCCGCCGAGTCGTTTGAGGGTGCCGTCGCTTCGCTCGTTGGCGATGTCGATCGACATGTTCTGCAGGCCGCTGAGAAGAACGCCGGCGGCCAGCATGGCGGGCAGGTAGAACTCGGCGGCGGTCACCTTGTCACCACTCGAGTCCGTGCCGAAGCTGGCGGCGCTGAACGCCACGGAGAAGATCGTGAGGAAGATCAGCGGAAACAGGAAGGTGAAGAACACGGAGTCGCCCTGGCGAAAGTAGGTCTTCACCTCGTAGGCGATCCGACTGGCGCCGAGGGTCACGGTGCGGCCCGCCGGCAGCTTGGGGGCGGCGGTTGTCGTGGTCACAGCGAGCGCTCCAGTTCTTCCATGGACTTGTCGTTGGCGCCGTGCGCCGCGACGAGGGCGAGGTAGACGTCTTCGAGGCTGGGGCGTCGAACCTCGAGGCCCGCCGGCTCCCCGCCTGTGGCGGCGAAGAGGCGTGCGACGAGGGATGCCGGCTCGGTCGTGCGCTCCTCGTGCGGCCCGTTCGCGTCCCGCCAGCGCACGAGGGGAATGCGAGACTCCGCCCCGCCGATCTCGTCGATCTTGCCGATGTCGATGAGCCTGCCCCCGGCGATCACCCCGGCGCGGTCGCCCAGCTGGGCGGCCTCGTCGAGGTAGTGGGTGGTGAGCAGGATGGTGGTTCCCTCCCGCTTGAGGGAGCGGATGAGCTCCCAGAACTCGCGCCTGGCCTCCGGGTCGAACCCCGTGGTCGGCTCGTCGAGGAAGAGCAGCTCCGGTCGCCCCACCACGCCGAGTGCGACATCCACGCGTCTCCGCTGTCCGCCCGAGAGGGACTTGATCCGGCTCTTGGCCTTGTCGGTGAGACCGACGGCGGCGATCACCTCGTCGACGTCGCGCGGGTGGGGATAGAAGCCGGCGAAGTGCGCGAGCTGTTCGCGCACCGTGACGTTGCCGCTCTCGCCGCTCGACTGCAGCACGATGCCGAGTCGGGCCTTCCAGTCGAGTCCGCCGTGCTGCGGGTCGACTCCGAGCACACTCGCCTCGCCGCTCGAGCGGTCCCGGTAGCCCTCGAGAATCTCGATCGCTGTGGACTTGCCGGCGCCGTTCGGGCCGAGAAGGGCAAATGTCTCTCCGCGTTCGATATTGAAGCTCACGCCGTCGAGGGCGACGAATTGGCCGTAGGTCTTTCGCAGGTCTCGCACTCTCACATGCGGCTCGGGAGTTGTCATGGTCCCATGCTGGCGGTCCCGGCCTTCCCGAACAACTGTCCATCGGCCCCTTCGCAAGCAACCGATCGGTGGATACCGGCTCCGGCCTCGCTTTGCGGCTGCCAGATGCGTGACCTACACTGGGTTGAGGTGGTTGAAATCAGCCATACTTTCGTGTGCCCATTTTGGGTGCGAGCATCACATCGACGCGAGCGAGAGTGTGTGATTTTTCCCCCGAAGGGCGGTGGCTCAATTGGTAGAGCAGCGGTCTCCAAAACCGCAGGTTGCAGGTTCAAGTCCTGTCCGCCCTGCAGCTCGGATCGTGCAATCACGCACGGTTCGGCAGATGGACTAGCGATCACCTCGATCGCAAGACCAGTTTCTGGAAGGTAGTCAGCGTGGCGAGAAAAGTGATCGACGAGCCCAGTGAGGACATCGTCGCGAACGCGCGAAAGGACCGCGGCACGATCCGTGGCCCATTCGGACGACTCGCCCTGTTCATCCGACAGGTGATCAACGAGCTGCGGAAGGTCGTCACCCCGACCCGCAAGGAGCTCGTGAGCTACACCGGAGTCGTGCTGGTCTTCGTGGTGATCATGATGGCGCTGGTGTACGGCCTCGACATCGTCTTTGCGTTCGCGGTCAACTTCGTGTTCGGAAGCAACAAGTAGCAAGCCTCGCTTGCCGAGACGCCGCTCATCAGCGGCGCAGTCCCAGAACGTGATCGGTGCACAGCGCCGGAACGCAAGTCAAGAAACGGAATGGATTATTCAAGTGTCTGGAACAGAGCGCGACGATATCGACCTCGCGACTGCCGCCGAGCAGTCATCCGAGGAGGACGAAGCGCAGGAGGGCAACGAGCTCGCTGCCGATGAGGACTCGGTCGAGTCCGCGGAGGAGCTGGCCCTGCACCTTGTCGACGAGAGCGACGACGACGACATCGACAGCGTGGAGCTCGACCTCAACGCCGCGCTCGACGCCGTCGAGGCCGCCGTCGACCCCGAGGCCGACGCGATCATCGACGACGCCCTCGAAATCGACTCCCCCGATGAGGCCGAGGCGGCCGCAGAGGCCGCCGAGGACGAGGACGGATTCGTGGAGCCGGAAGAGGCCGAGGTCGTGCCGTTCGACGAGGCCTTCGAGACCGAGATCGAGTCCGAGCTCGCCGAGCAGGCGAGCGTCGACGAGGCCGAGCCCGCCGATGTCGACCCGTACGAGGAGTTCCGCACCGAGCTCAAGGCGAAGCCGGGCAAGTGGTACGTGATCCACTCCTACGCCGGATTCGAGAAGCGCGTCAAGCAGAACATCGAGAACCGCAAGGTGTCGATGGCCATGGAGGACTACGTCTTCCAGGTCGAGGTGCCGATGGAAGACGTCGTCGAGATCAAGAACGGCCAGCGCAAGCTCGTCACCCGAGTGCGCATCCCCGGATACGTACTCGTTCGCATGGACCTCAACGAGGACAGCTGGTCCGTCGTGCGCCACACCCCGGGCGTCACCGGGTTCGTCGGCAACTCGCACAACCCGACCCCGCTGCGCTTCGAAGAGGCCTTCTCGATGCTCAAGAGCCTGGTGCAGATCGTCGAGGCGCCGGTGAAGGCCGGAGCCAAGGGCGGCAAGGCCGTCGGGCGTTCGATCCCGCAAGAGGTCGACTTCGAGATCGGCGAGACCATCACGATCAAGGAAGGCTCGTTCGCCGGGCTTCCCGGTTCGATCAGCGAGATCAAGCCGGAGAGCGGCAAGCTCATCGTGCTCGTGTCGCTCTTCGAGCGCGAGACCCCGGTCGAGCTCAGCTTCGACCAGGTCACCAAGCTGTAGTCGATTTGTCGCTGGCGTGAACGCCGGCACCGGGAGCGCGGATGCGCCGAGTCGCACTCGGTGGGTCCGCGCTCTTTGCGTTCTCAAACGTACGTGCGGCCCTTTGCTACCGTTTCCTCATGGTTGATCCGGAGGTTCGATGGGCGAACCTGGATGATGCGCGAGCGGTCGCCATGGTCCACGTCGATTCATGGAGAGCCGCCTACTCGGGCTTGATCGATCAACGTGTTCTAGACGCCCTTGACGTTGACCAACGCGCCCTGGGCTGGTCCCGGTGGATTGCGTCGTCAATTTCTGGACAGCCAACCGATGACCCGCTGAGTGAACCGCACAGGATGCTCGTCGCGGAGTCCGATAGCCAAATCGTGGGCTGGGCCACGTTCGGGCCCGGACGCGATCAAGGCAGGTCTCATGTTGGAGAGTTAGCCGGCCTCTATGTGCATCCCGACCAGTGGTCTGCGCGGATAGGGCACGCGCTCATCACTCGCGTGGAGCGCGAGCTCCTCTCCGGAGGGCGGGCCGAGGCGTACCTTTGGGTTCTCCGTAGCAATGACCGAGCAATCCACTTCTATGAACGGCACGGCTGGGCTGCCGACGGAGTTGAAAAGATTGTCGAGGCCGGAGGGGCGGCCAATCTCCCGGACACTCGCCACGTGCGACGGCTCGGCTCAATGCTCACATTGTCGTGACCGTCGGCCCGATTCGCATCGTGCTGGACTCGTGAGCCTGACCTGTCCCCTAAAACGGCGGCGGATCGGGCGCCGTGACATACCCGGTGGGGCTGGTCCACTCGATGCGCCCGGTGTCATCCTGGGTCAGCATCCATTTGGTCATGTGTTTGTCGCGATGATGTTTACGGCACAGGTGCGACAGGTTCATCAGGGTGGTTTGGCCCCCGAATTGTCGATCGATCGTGTGGTCGAGGTCGCAATTCATGGCGCGTTTGCCGCACCCGGGAAAAGTGCAGGTCTGGTCGATCAGTTGCCGCATCCGCCGGAGTCCCTCGGGGATGTGCTTGGTCGGTTGATCGATGTCGAGAATGGCGCCGGTCACGGGATCCGTGAGGATTCGGTAGATCGAGGTCGCATCGCCGGCCAGCTTGCGGGCGGTCTCCGCATCGATCGGACCGTAACCCTCGAGGGAGGCGGGCGCCTCGGATTGGCCCAGGAGCGTGAGCATCGGGATGAGCACGCCGACGCGAACGGCGACTGAACCGCCGCCGGCTCCGGTGATCATGTCACCGAAGACGTCGGCACGAAGCTGCGGCATGGTGCGGGTCTCGCCGGGCACTGCCCACAGCCTGAGCGCCTCGGCGTCGACGAGCGTCATCGCGGCGGTCGCGACCTCGGCTGGCAGGTAGGCCGAGATCCACGCCATGCCGTCGAGATCGGGCTCGAAGATCACGCGGCGAAGGGACGCTTCGGACTCATGCCTCTCGGCCGCCGTGTCGGCCACGATCTGCTCGCGGAGCTTGCGGGCGAAGGCACGGAACCGCGCGGGAGCGAGCTGACAAGCGCGATCGGCCACCACGGTGTCGAACTCCGCGAACATCGAGGAGTCCTCGGGAAGGGACGCGGCAACTTCGGCGACGATGCGGGCGTTGGCGGGGGAAACGTCGCCCCACCGAAACTTCTGCCACGTGATGGGGGTGCGGCCGATCATCGTGACCGCCTGGCTTTCGTGCGACCGGACAGTGTTCTCGGAGAGCGCGAGGCGCACGGCGAGGTCGGCGATCGCCGCCCGCTCCGCGAATTCGACGTCTTCTCTCGAGAATCGTGACGCATGGTTTCCGACGAAGACCTCGGGGCAGTACCTGGCTTCGTCGAGAACCGAGTGGATGGCGACCAGGGTGGCCGCGTGATGGGAGTTCACCGCGCGCTGCTCGTACTCGGCGGCGGCGATTGCGGTGTCGACACGCACGTCGGATCGGGCCTGATCCGAGTAGTAACCGAGCTCCTCCATGCGTCTAGTAAATAGGCAACCACCGACATTTCGTGTAGTATCAACAGGTTGCCCTTTGGGACGACCACACCGCATCCACTCGGATGTCGGGAGAGCTGGCCAACACGGGCCAGTTCGATACGAAAAGGAAAATAATGGCACCGAAAAAGAAGGTCACGGGTCTGATCAAGCTTCAGATCCAGGCCGGCGCCGCCAACCCCGCACCGCCCATCGGGCCTGCGCTGGGACAGCACGGCGTTAACATCATGGAGTTCTGCAAGGCGTACAACGCCGCGACCGAGTCGCAGCGCGGCAACGTCATCCCGGTGGAAATCACCGTCTACGAGGACCGCTCGTTCACCTTCATCCTGAAGACCCCGCCCTCCGCGGAGCTCATCAAGAAGGCCGCCGGAGTCCCCAAGGGATCCGGCACCCCGCACACCACCAAGGTGGGACGCCTCTCGAAGGACCAGCTCCGCTCGATCGCCGAGCAGAAGATGGTCGACCTCAACGCGAATGACGTTCAGGCCGCAGAGAAGATCATCGCGGGCACCGCTCGCTCTATGGGAATCACGGTGGACGCATAATGGCCAAGAAGTCGAAGGCCTACCGGGCCGCCGCCGAGAAGATCGAAGACGGCAAGTACTACACCCCCAACGAAGCGGTCGGCATCGCCCGCGAGACCGGTTCCAAGAACTTCAACTCGACCGTCGAGGTCGCGCTGAAGCTCGGAGTCGACCCGCGCAAGGCCGACCAGATGGTTCGCGGAACCGTCATCCTGCCGCACGGCACGGGTAAGACCGCCCGCGTCATCGTGTTCGCAACCGGACCAGCCGCCGAAGCCGCCATCGCGGCCGGTGCGGACGAGGTCGGTGGCGACGAGCTCATCGAGAAGGTGGCCGCCGGCTACACCTCGTTCGACTCCGCGGTCTCCACCCCCGAGCTCATGGGCAAGGTCGGTCGTCTCGGAAAGGTGCTCGGCCCGCGTGGCCTCATGCCGAACCCGAAGACCGGAACCGTGACGCCGGATGTCGCGAAGGCCGTCAACGAGATCAAGGGCGGAAAGATCGAGTTCCGCGTGGACAAGCACTCCAACGTGCACTTCATCGTCGGCAAGGCCGCCTTCACGGCCGAGCAGCTCGAGGAGAACATCAAGTCCGCGCTCGACGAGATCGTGCGCTCCAAGCCGAGCTCGGCGAAGGGCCGCTACATCCAGAAGGGCACCGTCACGACCACCTTCGGTCCCGGCATCCCGCTGGACGTGAACGTCCTCTAGGCAGCAACGCTCCAGGCAGCAACGCGAAAGGGGTCGGTTTACGCCGGCCCCTTTTGTGCATCCAGAAGGGACAACCATGCCGCACTCGATTCGCCTGGCGGTCGCGGCCGACGCGGCCCAGCTCCACGAGGTCGCCGCGGCCACCTTCGCCCTCGCCTGTCCTCCCGGCACCCGCCAGGAGGACATCGACGCGTTCGTGCGCGACGTGCTCTCGGTGGAGCGCTTCGAGTCCTATCTCGCCGACTCCACGCGGGAGCTACTGGTGGCCGCGCGAGGGGATCGCCTCATCGGCTACACGATGCTCGTGGCCGGCGAGCCGAAGGACCCGGATGTCGCGGCGGCCATCGTCGCGCACCCCACGATCGAGCTGAGCAAGTGCTACCTGCTCGCCGGAGAGCACGGCGCCGGCGTCGCATCCGTTCTCATGGCGGCGACCCTCGAGGCGGCCAGGGCGGCCGGCGCGGCCGGGGTATGGCTCGGCGTGAACCAGCACAACGGCCGGGCCAACCGGTTCTACGAGAAGCACGGCTTCGCGGTGGTGGGCACCAAGCGTTTCCTGGTGGGCGACGAGTGGCACGACGACTTCACGCGCGAACGGGTCTTCGGCGTCTAGCACCCGTTGCGCTAGCCGCGGCCGCCCAGGTCGAGCACGATCTTGCCACGGGTGTGACCGGACTCGATGGCCGTGTGCGCGTCGGCGGCGGCGGTGAGGTCGAAGACGCTGTCGACGGTGTGGGGGACGTCACCCGCCTCG
>NZ_JAYSJZ010000095.1:0-16641 GCF_043726815.1 Lacisediminihabitans sp. | reverse complement strand
CGCTTCTCGAGGTACTTGGCGGCCTTCGGCGTGAGCGGGATGCCCAACGCACGCGACAGGCGCGTCTTGCTACGGGTACGTGACTGGGTAGACACGGATTCCTTTCGATTCTCTTCGCCCCCACCGAGCGGATGTGCACAGCGGGGGCCCGTGCGTGAGCGCGGACAGATTGGGAAGAGGGGTCGGCCCGGGTTTACTCCCCAGGGCCACAGAGCATCCTAACAGATCGCTACTCGCCGCGGATGATGCGGCGGAGCTTGTCGAGGCGGGCCTTGACCTCGCGCTCGTTGCCGTGCTCGGTCGGGGTGTAGTAGTTGGTGCCGAGAAGTTCGTCCGGCAGGTACTGCTGCTGCACGACGCCGAGGTCCGAGTCGTGGGAGTACTTGTAGGCCTTGCCGTGCCCGAGCCGTTTGGCCCCGGCGTAGTGCGCGTCGCGCAGGTGTTTCGGCACCCGGCCGATCTTGCCGGCCCGCACATCCGCGATCGCCGCGTCCAGCGCCATGTATGCGGCGTTCGACTTGGGGGCGGTCGCGAGGTAGACCACGGCCTCGGCGAGCGGGATGCGCCCCTCCGGCATCCCCACGTACTGCACGGCGTCGGCGGCGGCCACGGCGATCACCAGGGCCTGCGGGTCGGCGATGCCGATGTCCTCCGCAGCACTGATCATCACCCGGCGGGCGATGAACCGCGGGTCCTCGCCCGCCTCGATCATGCGTGCGAGGTAGTGCAGCGACGCGTCGACATCCGAACCGCGCACCGACTTGATGAACGCGCTGATCACGTCGTAGTGCTCGTCGCCGTTGCGGTCGTAGCGCAGCAGCGCCCGGTCCACGGCGAGGGAGACGATCTCGGCCGTCACCACCGGCTTGTCGGCGTCGTCGGTGGAGGTCGCGCTGAGCGCGGCCGCCTCGAGGGCGGTGAGGGCGCGTCTGGCGTCGCCCGAGGCGAGCCGGATGATCGCGGCCCGGGCATCCCCATCGAGGGCGATCCTGTCGTCGAGACCGCGCGGGTCGGTCACTGCCCGGTCGACGAGCACGGCGAGATCCTCGTCGCTGAGGGTCTCGAGGGTGAGCAGCAGGGAGCGCGAGAGCAGGGGCGAGATCACCGAGAACGACGGATTCTCGGTGGTGGCGGCGATGAGGATCACCCAGCCGTTCTCCACGCCGGGCAGCAGGGCATCCTGCTGCGCCTTGGTGAAACGGTGGATCTCGTCGAGGAACAGCACGGTCGACACCCCGTAGAGGTCCCTGGCCGACATCGCGGCCTCCATCACCTCCCGCACGTCCTTCACTCCCGCGTTCACGGCGGAGAGCTCGACGAACTTGCGACCGGAGCTGCGGGCGATCGCCTGGGCGAGCGTGGTCTTGCCCGTGCCTGGGGGACCCCAGAGGATCACCGAGACCGAGCCCTGCTCCCCCGTCTTGTCCGAGGCGAGGCTCACCAGTGGTGAACCGGGGGTGAGCAGGTGACGCTGCCCGGCGACCTCGTCGAGGCTGCGCGGTCGCATCCGCACCGCGAGGGGCGTCGCGCCAGCGCGCAAGCCGAGCTGGGCATCCACCATGCCTCAATCGTACGTGCGGCCCCCGTCAATCCCCTCCGCGCTCGCCTTCGGCGACACCGACCACTCTCGGATACAGTGCATGGGGGCAAACCCCCTGCGGCATCGATGGAGGACACGTGGCACCGAGCAAGAACGCCGAGCGCGACGCACGCGAGGCATGCGATCGGTTGCGACGCTACAACGCGCGGCAGGCGGTGCACACGCACCAGGTGAAGCGGCGCAAGCGCGACAACATCGTCGCCATCGTTGGCGTGGTCGTGGTCGTGGCTCTCGCCACCCTCACCCAGGTGCTCTACTTCACCGCGGGGCCCGGAGTGGCCACCTCGGCGAGCCCCTCCGCCAGTCCATCGCCCAGCGCCTCACCTGAGGCCACGAAGAACACCGGCACGGTGCCGCCGTCGACGATCGCCGAGGGTCGCACCTGGACGGGCGAACTCGACCTCAACGCGGTGCCACTCGCCATCGAACTCGACGGCAAGGCCGCGCCCCAGGCGACATCGGTGTTCATCTCCCTCGCCCAGAAGAACTTCTACACCACCACCGGGGCCACCTGCCATCGCCTCACCAACAGCCCGACGGCGAGCCTTATCCAGTGCGGCTCGGTGAACGGAGACGGCTCGGGCGACGCCGGATTCAGCTTCGGCCCGATCGAGAACGCCCCGGCCGACGGGGTCTACCCGGCCGGTACCATCGCCATGGCCCGTGGCGCCGGTGCGTTCAGCCAGAGCACCCAGTTCTTCATCACCTACGCCCCGACCACCCTCGATTCGTCCACCGGCGGCTACACGGTCATCGGCAAGGTCACGGGCGGCCTCGACGCCTTCGTGAGCACGATCGCGAGCAAGGGTGTCGTCGCGACCGCCACCAGCACCACCGACGGTGCCCCCGTCGTGGCGACCAAGATCACGAAACTGACGCTGAAATAGCAGCTCGGGGCCCCAGCGCCGCTGACGGCCCCTCCCGCGTGCAATAGTCTGGAACCCGGCCATTTTCGATTCAGTGGCCCGAGCAGCAAGGTGAGGCTTTTGGCGACAGACGATCAGGCTCCGTGGGGCCGCGTTGACGAGACGGGTACCGTCTTCGTTCGCGAAGGCGATTCAGAGCGCGCCGTCGGGCAGTATCCCGACGGCAGCAAGGAGGAGGCGCTGGCCTACTTCCAGCGCAAATACGTGGAGCTCGCCGGCCAGGTGACCCTCCTCGAGCAGCGCATCAAGCGCGGCACGGCCGCCGCGGACGTCGCGAAGACGATCGCCGCCCTCAAGGTGACCGTCGCCGGCGCCAACGCGGTGGGCGACCTTCCGTCGCTCATCACCCGCCTCGACGCGCTCGACGGCGCCGTCGGCGAACTCACCGAGAAGCAGCCCGCCGAGACGAAGGCCGCGACGGATGCCGCCCTCGCCGAGCGCGAGGCGCTCGTCGTGGAGGCGGAGACGCTCGCGGCCCAGGATCCGGCCAAGGCGCAGTGGAAGGCAGTCAGCGCCACGCTCGACGACATCTTCGCGCGCTGGCAGAAGCACCAGCAGGACGGCCCGCGCCTGCCCAAGAACGAGAGCAACGAACTCTGGAAGCGTTTTCGGGCCGCACGCACGACCATCGAAACGCACCGCAAGGCGTTCTTCGCCGAGCTCGACTCCGTGCACAAGGACGCCCGCAACAAGAAGCAGGAACTCGTCGAGAAGGCCGAGGCCCTCATTCCCAAGGGGCTCGACGGCATCCCGTCTTATCGCGGCCTGCTCGACGACTGGAAGGCCGCCGGACGCGCCGGCAAGAAGTTCGACGACGCGCTCTGGCTTCGATTCAAGGCGGCCGGCGACGCGCTCTACGCGGCGAAGACCGAGATCGATGCCAAGGACAACGAGGAGTTCAGCGCCAATCTCGAACTCAAGCTGGCCCTCCTCACCGAGGCGGAGCCGCTCATCGCGGAGACCGACCGGGTGAAGGCCCGCGAGGCCCTGCTGTCGATCCAGCGCCGCTGGGATGCCATCGGCAAGGTCCCGCGCGACAAGGTCAAGCCCATCGAGGACCGGCTGCGCAAGGTGGAGACGGCCGTGCGCAAGCTCGACGAGGACCACTGGCAGAAGAGCAACCCGGAGCGCATCGCGCGTTCGGAGGGGCTCGCGAGCCAGCTTCACGACGCGATCGCCAAGCTCGAGCGCGAGCTCGCCGACGCCAAGGCCGGCGGAAACGCCAAGAAGATCAAGGATGCGGAAGAGGCCCTCGAGGCGCGCAAGGCGTGGCTCAAGGTGATCGGCTCGTAGCCCTCCCCGGCTGCCGGTTTCGGGTTCTCTCCACAGTTGCCGGTGGCGGCCGTCGGCATCCGCCGGCAGCCGCGACCATGGACGGATGTCGCAACGGCTTCCCCGCGTGCTCTCCGGCCGGGACCTCCCCCTCGCGGAGCTGACGGCCGCCCGCATCGACGGTGAGGTCTACTCCGTCGACGAGTGCTTCAGCCCGCTCGACGAGTTCGAGATCGCGCCGCATCGCGCGCTGGCACTGCTCGCGAGCTTTCCGCCTCGGCTCATTGCCGAGCGGCACACCGCGGCCTGGGTGCTGGGTGCGCAGCCCGCTCCCCCGACGGTGCACCAGTTCTGCGTGAGCATCGAGGCGAGGACCCGGCCCACGATCGCCCTGCGAATGTCGGTGCGGGAGGTGGTGATCGACGCCGAAGACCTGCTGCAGGTGGCCGGGCTGCCGGTGACGACGCCGCTGCGCACCGCGGTCGATCTCGTCCGCTGCTCGGGGGACTTCGACGACCGGCACCTGCCCCTCGTCGCCGAACTGATGCGCATCGGGGGCTTCGGCGTCGAGCACTGCGCCGAACTGCTCAACCGTCGGCGCAACCTTCCCGACAAGCGCGTCGCCCTCGCGCGGCTGATCGCCGCGGCTGCCCTGCGGCAGACCTAACCGGCGCTGACCCGGTACACGTCGTAGACCGCGTCGATGCGTCGAACGGCGTTGAGAACGCCGTCGAGGTGCGTGGTGTCCCCCATCTCGAAGACAAAGCGGCTCAAGGCGAGACGATCGCTCGAGGTTGACACCGTGGCCGACAGGATGTTCACGTGGTTCTCGGACAACACGCGGGTCACGTCGCTCAGCAGGCCGGCGCGGTCGAGCGCCTCCACCTGGATCTGCACCAGGAAGATGCTCGACGAGGAGGGCGCCCACTCGACGTCCACCATGCGCTCGGGCTCGTTGAGCAGCGAGGTGACGTTGTGGCAGTCGGCCTGGTGCACGGACACCCCGGCGCCGCGCGTGACGAAGCCGACGATCGGATCGCCGGGAACCGGTGTGCAGCACTTGGCGAGCTTGACGAGGATGTCCGGAGCGCCGCGTACCAGCACGCCGGAGTCGCTGTTGCGCAGCGCCTTGCTGCGACCCTTCGTGGGGAAGGGGATCTCCGCATCCTCGGTCTCGGCCTCCGTGTGGAGGGTGGCAAGCACCTTCTCCAGCACTGACTGGGTGGAGACGTGTCCCTCGCCCACCGCGGCGTAGAGGGCGGAGATGTCCTCGTAGCGCATCTGCGCGGCGACCTCGCTGAACGAGTCCTGGTTCATGAGCTTCTGCAGGGGCAGGTTCTGCTTGCGCATGGCACGGGCGATGGCATCCTTGCCCTGCTCGATCGCCTCTTCGCGCCGCTCCTTGGTGAACCACTGCTTGATCTTGTTGCGCGCCCGCGGGCTCTTCACGAAGTTGAGCCAGCCCTGGCTCGGCCCGGCATCCGGGTTCTTGGAGGTGAAGATCTCCACCACGTCGCCGCTCGACAGCGTGCTCTCGAGGGGCACCAGGCGCCCGTTCACCTTGGACCCCATGGTGCGATGGCCGACCTCGGTGTGCACCGCGTAGGCGAAGTCGACCGGGGTCGCTCCGGCCGGCAGGCCGATCACCTTGCCCTGGGGGGTGAAGACGTAGACCTCCTTGGCGCCGATCTCGAAGCGGAGCGAATCGAGGAACTCGTTGGGGTCCGCCGTCTCGGCCTGCCAGTCGGTGATGTGCGCTAGCCACGCCATGTCGCCGTCGTCGCTGAGATCGCTCGCGGCACCCTTGCCGCCGTTCACCCGCTCCTTGTACTTCCAGTGCGCCGCGACACCGAACTCGGCGCGCTGGTGCATCTCGTCGGTGCGGATCTGGATCTCCACCGCTCGGCCCTTCGGCCCGATCACCGTGGTGTGCAGCGACTGGTAGAGGTTGAACTTGGGGGTGGCGATGTAGTCCTTGAAGCGCCCGGGGATCGGGTTCCACCGGGCATGGATGGAGCCGAGCACGGCGTAGCAGTCGCGCACCGAACCCACCAGGACCCGGATGCCCACGAGGTCGTAGATCTCGTCGAACTCCCGGCCGCGCACGATCATCTTCTGATAGATCGAGTAGTACTGCTTGGGGCGGCCCACGACCTTGCCCTTGATCTTCGACGCCTTGAGGTCGTCGTTGACCGCATCGATCACCTGCTGCACGAACTCCTCGCGCTGCGGGGTCCGCTGCTTGACCATGTTCTCGATCTCGACGTACATCTTCGGGTAGAGCACCGCGAAGGAGAGGTCTTCGAGCTCCCACTTGATGGTCTGGATGCCGAGGCGGTGCGCGAGGGGCGCGTAGATCTCGAGGGTCTCCTGCGCCTTCCTCGTCGCGGACTCGGTGGGCACGAAGCCCCAGGTGCGCGCGTTGTGCAGGCGGTCGGCGAGCTTGATCACGAGCACGCGGATGTCCTTGGACATCGCGACGACCATCTTGCGCACGGTCTCCGCCTGCGCGCTGTCGCCGTACTTGAGCTTGTCGAGCTTGGTGACCCCATCCACGAGCATCGCGATCTCGTCGCCGAAGTCGTGGCGAAGCATGTCGAGGGTGTATTCCGTGTCCTCGACGGTGTCGTGCAGCAGCGCCGCGGCGAGGGTCTTCGGACCGATGCCGAGGTCGGCCAGAATCTGCGCCACGGCCACCGGGTGGGTGATGTACGGCTCGCCGCTCTTGCGCAGCTGCCCGCGGTGCGCGAGTTCGGCCGCCGCATACGCCCGGTCGATGATTCCCAGATCGGCCTTCGGATGGTGCAGCTTCGCGGTCTTGATGAGCAGGTCGACGGCACCCACCGGCTGGGCCCGCGAGAAGATCCGCGGCAGGAGCGTGCGCAGCGACGGCGAGAGCGTCGTGCCGACCGGGATGCCCGACGCCGGCGTGAGGGAACTGGGCGTGGTCGTTTCCGTCATCGCTCCTCCTCCCGCAGCCAAACTATCACCGCGGGCTGGGCCCCATCGCACGGTTCGCTGTGGGCGCTACGGCGGATCGCATGGCCGGGCGGATCAGTCGACGCGAGGGGCGTCGGTGCCGTCCGCCACGATCTCGCCGCCGGCGGCCGTCCAAGCCAGCATTCCGCCCACGACGTTCACGGGCTCGTAGCCGGCGTCGAGGAGGGCGTTCGAGACGCGCACCGATCGGGAACCGGCGTGGCAGATCACGAGCACCCGCTTGTCGGTGGGAACGTCCTCGAGGCCCTCGGGCAGCTTCGACATGGGCACGAGCGTGGCGGCCGGGGAATGGCCGCGATCCCACTCGTCCTGCTCACGCACGTCGAGCAGCATGGTGCCGCCGACGGTGAGCGCGATCGCCTCGGCGGCACTGACCTCGCTGTACTGCTTCATCTGATGTTCTCCTGCTGTGTCTGGCTGGTGCCGTTAGCCGGTGACGCTCGCCTGGCGCACGGCGTTGGTGCGCTTGTCGCGCTTCTTGATCGCCTCTTCCCCGCTGCGCAGGTGCGCGTAGAGCGGGGCGGCGATGAAGATCGTGGAGTATGTGCCGGCGATGATTCCCACGAAGAGGGCAAGCGAGATGTCGCGCAGCGTGCCCGCCCCGAGCGCGAAGGCGCCGATGAACAGGATCGCGCCGACCGGCAGGATCGCCACGATCGAGGTGTTGATCGATCGCACGAGGGTCTGGTTCACGGCGAGGTTCACCGACTCGCCGAACGTGCGGCGGGACTCGGAACCGTCCTCGCTCGTGGTCTCGCGAATCTTGTCGAACACCACGACGGTGTCGTAGAGCGAGTAGCCGAGGATGGTCAGGAACCCGATCACCGCCGCCGGAGTCACCTCGATGCCGAAGATTCCGTAGAAGCCGGCCGTGATGATCAGGTCGTGCAGAAGCGCCACGATGGCCGCGAGCGACATCTTCCAGGTGCGGAAGTACAGCGCCATCACGATGGCCGCGAGGGCGACGAAGATCACGAGGCCGGTGAGTGCCTGCCGGGTGATGTCCTGGCCCCAGGTGGCGCCGATGAACGACGCCGTCACGCTCTTCACGGGCACGTCGTACGCGGCGGCGAGGGCCTGCTGGATCTTCACGCTCTCGGTGTCCGACAGCTGGTCGGTCTGGATGCGCACGGAGTCACCGCCCACGATCGACACGCGCGGGTTGGAGCTGGGCGCGACCTTGGTCACCGTGTCCGAGGCGAACGGCTGGCTCAGGTTGGTGGTGTTGGAGACCTGGAACTGCGAGCCGCCACGGAACTCGATGCCGAAGATGAACCCGCCGCGAAGGAACGGGATCACGATCGCGGCGAGGATCATCACCGCGGCGATGCCGTACCAGATCTTGCGGCGGCCGACGATGTTGTACGAGCGCTTGCCGGTGTAGAGGTCATTGCCGAACTGGGCGAAGCTGGCCATCAGGAATCCTTCCCCTTGGTGCTCTTACTGGAATTGGAGGAGCCCTGCGATTCGAGTTCTGCCGCCTTGCGCTCGGCGATGGTCTGGCGCTTCTGCACCTCGCGGCTCACCGAGGCCTTCTTGCTCGCCGACACGTTCACCGGGTCGCGGAAGGTGGCCCGCCCTCGGTAGACGGCACCGAGTGCCTTCGGGTCGAGGCCGCTGAAGCGGTGCCCCTCGGCGAAGAACGGACGCCTCGCGATGATCTGCAGCATCGGGTGGGTGAAGAGCGCCACGACCACGAGGTCGACGATCGTCGTGAGCCCGAGGGTCAGGGCGAAGCCCTTGACGTTGCCGACCGCCACGATGAAAAGGATCGCCGCGGCGAGGAAGTTGACGGTGTCCGAGGCGATGATGGTGCGGATGGCGCGCTTCCAGCCCGCCTCCACGGCGGACTCGAGCGGACGGCCATCCCGCAACTCGTCGCGGATTCTCTCGAAGTAGACGATGAACGAGTCGGCCGTGATACCGATGGCCACGATGAGGCCGGCGACGCCGGCGAGCGAGAGCCGGTAGCCCTCCCGCCAGGAGAGGAACACCACCACCAGGTAGGTGATCACGGCGGCGACGACGAGCGACGCCACGGTGAGCAGGCCAAGGGTGCGGTACTGCAACAGGGAGTACAGCACCACGAGGGTGAGCCCGATGAGGCCGGCGAGCAGTCCGCTCTGCAGCTGGCTCGAGCCGAGGGTGGCCGAGATGATGTCCTTGCTCTCCACCTTGAAGCCGATCGGCAGTGCGCCGAACTTGAGCTGGTCGGCGAGCGTCTTGGAGCTCGCCTGGGTGAACGACCCGGTGATCTGCGGCTTGCCGTCGGTGATCACGGCGTTGGTGGTGGGGGCCGAGATGATGCGGCCGTCGAGCACGATGGCGAACTGGTTGCGCACGCCGGTGAGTGCGTTGAGCCGCGTCGTGACCTCCGCGAACTGCTTGGTGCCCTTGCCGTTGAAGACGATGTTGACCGCCCACTTGCCCGTGCTCGCGCCCTGCGAGTTGGTGACCTGGCCGTTGGTCGCGTCGGTGATCGTCTCACCGGCCACCTCGACCGGGCCGAGGATGTACTTGTAGGTCGAGGTGTCGTCACACGTGACGAGCGGCTTCTTCGGGTCGGCCACGTTGGTGCCTGCCGCATCGACCTTGTCGCAGCTGAAGTCGTCGAACTGCTTCTTCAGCGCCGGGGTCACCCAGGCCAGGTCGCTCGCGTTCGTCGGACTCGTGCTCGGCGTCGAGGGCAACGGGGTCTCAGACGCCCCGGCGCTCGGCGTCGCGCTCGGCGTTCCGACCGAGCTCGTGGGCGCCTGCTCCGACACGAGCACCGGACGGAACTCGAGCTTGGCCGAGGACTCGATGCGGTCGATGGTCGCCTGGTCCGGGATTCCCGGGATCGAGACGACCACGTTCTGACTGCCCTGGGTGTTGATCTCCGCCTCGGACACGCCGCTCGCGTCGATGCGCTGGCG
This sequence comes from Lacisediminihabitans sp., assembly GCF_043726815.1. Lineage (NCBI taxonomy): Bacteria > Bacillati > Actinomycetota > Actinomycetes > Micrococcales > Microbacteriaceae > Lacisediminihabitans > Lacisediminihabitans sp. The sequence continues at coordinate 6,928 of NZ_JAYSJZ010000095.1, read as the reverse complement.
GATGATCGCCACCGCCTGCTCGAGCTGCTGGCTCGACGGAGCCGCGGCACCGTTCGCCACCACCGGCGACAAGATGATCTGCGTGCCGCCCTCGAGGTCGAGCGCGAGCTTCGGGGCCCAGGACGCGTGATTCCAGATCACGGCAGCACCGTTGATCGCGGTCAGTCCCGCAACGATCACCAGAAGCCAGGTCAGAGACCGCAGAGCCTTCTTGACCGGGGTCGATCTTGCCACAGGTAACTCAGCTTTCTATGCGTGCGCTGCGGAACTCGGCCACCGACACACTTCAGGCCCGGCGCGCAGGTCGCACGCGAGCAGTCATCAGGTTAGTGGTTACTCGCCGGGCTCGGTCTTCGGCTTGCGCACGGGCTTCTTCACCTCGGGCTCGAGGCGCTCACCGAATTCCGGCTCACCGGCCACGATCGCGTTGTCCTCGTTGAGCTGGATCTCCGCGGGCTCGTCCTCGACGACGGCCTCGGTGTCCGTCTCCTCCGGCTGTGCGTAGTCGGCGACCTTGAGGATCGTCTGGCGGTGGATCTTGAGCACCGTTCCGGGGGTCGTCTCGATGAGGGCGACGTTGGTGTCCTCGTCGATCGAGAGGATCGTTCCGTACAGGCCGTAGTTGGTCATGATCTCCACGCCCACGCCGATCGCGGCCTGGCGGGCGGCGGTCTCCTTGGCACGCTTGCGCGACGAACGGAACTGGAAGAAGACGAATACCGCCAGCGCCACGGCGATCAGAATAAGAGTGGGGTCGAACTTCATGGGGGTAGAACCTTCCAAGCGCTGAGGGGGAAACACGGGGAGTCTAACCCTGCGTGCTGAGGACCAACTTGAATTATAGGTCATCCCCGAAGAGCCCGACGGCGGCACTGGAGCTGGTGCTCGACAGGCCGAAGTGCTTCCACGCCGCCCGCGTCGCCACCCGGCCCCGCGGGGTGCGAGTGAGCAGGCCGATGCGCACGAGGAACGGCTCAACGACCGATTCGATGGTCTCGGCCTCCTCTCCCACCGAGACGGCGAGGGTGTTGAGACCGACCGGTCCGCCGTCGAACCGGGTGAGGATGATGTCCATCACCGCGCGGTCGAGCCTGTCGAGACCGAGCTCGTCGACGTCGTACAGCAGCAGGGCGGCGTGAACCGCCTCGAGCCCGTGCGTCTCGTGCACGAGGGAGTAGTCGCGCACCCGACGCAACAGCCGGTTCGCGATTCTCGGTGTGCCGCGGCAACGCCCGGCGATCTCGGCGAGGGCGGCGCGGTCGATCGGCAGGTCGAGCAGGGAGGCGGCGCGAACGAGCACCTGTTCGAGCTCCGGCTCCGAGTAGAACTCGAGGTGCGCGGTGAAGCCGAAGCGGTCGCGCAGCGGGTTCGGGAGCAGGCCCGACCGGGTGGTCGCGCCGACGAGGGTGAACGGAGCCAGATCGAGCGGGATGGAGGTGGCTCCGGCCCCCTTGCCCACCATGATGTCGATGCGGAAGTCCTCCATCGCCAGGTAGAGCATCTCCTCCGCGGAGCGCGCCATGCGGTGGATCTCGTCGATGAACAGGATCTCGCCGGGGACCAGCGAGGAGAGCACGGCGGCGAGGTCCCCGGCGTGCTGGATGGCCGGGCCGCTGGACATGCGCAGCGGCCGCCCGCTCTCCTGGGCCACGATCATGGCGAGGGTGGTCTTGCCGAGGCCGGGTGGGCCCGCGAGCAGGATGTGGTCCGGCGTGCGGTTCTGCAGCGTCGCCGCCTGCAGCAACAGCTGAAGCTGTGCGCGCACCTTCGCCTGCCCGACGAACTCGGCGAGGGTCTTGGGGCGCAGGGCGCCCTCGAAGGCGAGCTCGGCATCCGACTCAGGGGTCGGGCGCACGATCGCGACCGAGAGGTCTTCGGAGTCGCTCACTGGCCGCTCGATCCTCGGGCGGAGGCCGCGCTCAGCGGCTGCTGGGGCCCGAGCCGGGTGAGGGCGAGGCGCAGCAGGGCCGGCACCGTCGCCGTCTCGTCTGTGCCGGCGCTGGCGAGGGCCTCATCCACGGCCTGGGCCGCGACGCGCTCCGACCAGCCGAGGCCGACGAGGGCCACGAGCACGTTGTCGCTGACGGTCGCGCGGACTATCGGCGCTCGCACCGCCGACGTGGTGATGGCCTGCATCTTGCCGGCGAGGGACACGACGATGAGTTTCGCGGTCTTCGGGCCGATGCCGGAGACCTTGCGAAAGGCCGCGTCGTCCTCGGTGGCCACGGCCGACGCGACCTGCGTCGGCGTCATCGCCGCCAGCACGCCCATCGCCGACTTGGGGCCGACCCCCGTCACCCCGCGCAGCAGGTCGAACACGGCGAGTTCATCGGTGTCGACGAAGCCGAAGAGCGAGAGGTCGTCCTCGCGCACGATGAGGGCGGTGCGAACCATCGCCTCCGAGCCGACGCGCAGCGAGAGGGCATGCTGGGGCGTCACGCTCACCGAGAGCCCGACTCCCCCGACCTCGATCACCGCCGTCGTTCCGGCCACCGCGAGCACGACGCCGCGAACAGAAGAGATCATGCTCCCAGTCTACGTTTGGGGGCCGACTTCGACGCGCTTCTCTCCGCGGCGAGCCATGCCTGCTGGGCCGGCGTGAGGGATCCCGCCGGTCCCGCCACGGCCGCTCCGCGCTTCCAGGCGTGGCAGATCGCGATGGCCAGAGCATCCGAGGCGTCCGCGGGTGTCGGCAACTCCGCGAGGCCGAGCACTCGGGCGACCATGGTCGCCACCTGCTTCTTGTCCGCGGAGCCGTAGCCGCTGATCGCGGCCTTCACCTCGGACGGCGTGTGCAGCCCGACGACCAGGCCTCGCTTGGCGGCGAGGTGGAGCGCGACGCCGCTGATCTGGGCCGTGCCCATCACCGTGCGGAGGTTGTGCTGGGCGAACACCCGCTCGAGGGCGACGGCGTCCGGCTTGTGGGTGTCGAGCAGGCGCTCGATCTCGTTGCCGAGGTGCAGCAGCCTCTGCTCGAGCGGCATGTCGTGCGGCGTGCGGATCACCGCGACCTCTACGAGGGTCGCCTTCCGCGTGGCGGTGACATCCACGATGCCGACGCCGCACCGGGTCAGCCCAGGGTCGATACCGAGCACCCTGATGCTGGCCACCGCTTCGCTACTCGTCTTCGTCGAGCGTGGCCTGCACCTCGGCCGGAACCTCGAAGTTGCCGTAGACGTTCTGCACGTCATCGTCATCGTCGAGGGCGTCGATCAGGCGGAATACCTTGCGGGCGGTCTCGGCATCCACGGCGATGGTGACGCCGGGCACGAACTCCACGTCGGCCGAGTCGTAGTCGATTCCGGCCTCCTGCAGCGCGGTGCGTGCGGCGACGAGGTCGTGCGGCTCGGTCACGATCTCGAAGCCGGCGCCGCGGTCGTTGACCTCTTCGGCTCCGGCATCCAGGACCGCGGCGAGGATGTCGTCCTCGGTCACGCTGTCGGTCTTGGTGACCGAGATCACGCCCTTGCGGCTGAAGTTGTAGGCCACGCTGCCCGGATCGCCCATGGTGCCACCGTTGCGGGTCATGATGGTGCGCACGTTCGCCGCGGCGCGATTGTGGTTGTCGGTGAGGCACTCGATCAGCAGGGCGACGCCGCCCGCCGCGTATCCCTCGTACATGATCGTCTTGTAGTCGACCGCGACGCCGAGCTGGCCGGAGCCACGCTTGACCGCCGAATCGATGTTCGAGTTGGGAACGGAAGTCTTCTTCGCCTTCTGGATCGCGTCGACCAGAGTCGGGTTGCCCGAGAGGTCGGCACCCCCGAGCTTGGCTGCGACTTCGATGTTCTTGATGAGCTTGGCGAACGACTTCGCACGGCGAGAGTCTTTAATCGCCTTCTGGTGCTTGGTGGTTGCCCATTTGGAGTGGCCTGACATGCTGAACATTCTAACCAGTGCCGCAATACAGACCCCGACATCGATGCTCCGACAGGCTTGATCGGGCGCCCGGCCCGTTCTAGCCTCGCTGCATGTGCCGAAACATTCACACTCTCCATAACTTCGAGCCCGCCGCCAACGAAGATGAGGTGCAGGCCGCCGCCCTCCAATACGTGCGGAAGATCAGCGGATCGACAAAGCCGGCCAGGGTCAACCAGGAGGCCTTCGACCGCGCCGTCCACGAGATCGCCCACATCACGCAGCATCTTCTCCAGGACCTGGTCGCCACGACGCCGCCGAAGGACCGCGAAATCGAGGCGGCGAAGGCCAGGGAGCGCAGCGCCAAGCGGTTCGCGACCTCCTGAACCGCCTCCTGGCCGCGGTGAGCCGCCCTCGGCCGCTCTGGGCCGCTCCCGCCGCGCTCCCACTGCGCCACACCGGGCCGTTACGGACAGTGCGGGCCGGCACGCCGGCCCGGACCGTCCGCGACCGCCCCGATTGCCGCGGGAGAGCTCGGGCGGCCGCGCCCATCCGCCGGGAGTGCGCGTGGAGCCGGGTGCCACCGGTCATCTGCCCGGGATTCCTCGCGGCGGGAGTCATCCGTCCCGGCGGCGGGGAAAAGTGCTCGCGGAGGGAGGCGTAACCCCCTCCGCCGCGCGGCATCCCCCGCCGCGAGCAGTCCGGCGATCCGCTCCCCCGCCGGAAATGTCAACCCGAGCCGAAAACGCCTGACCGAAACGCAGGAGATTCGAGCGGCACGGCGCTGTATCGGGCCGCGAACCGCGCTTTTTTCAGAAAGAAGGATGGGGACGGGCCGGCTCAGGCGGCGGCGATCATCCGCAGGAAGTGCTCGTGGAACCGCGTGTCGCCGGTCATCTCGGGATGGAACGAGGTGCCAAGCAGGTTGCCCTGCTCCACCGCCACCACACGGCCATCGGCGAGAGTCGCCAGCGGCACGACGCTCGGTCCCGCCTCCTCGACGACGGGCGCGCGGATGAAGACCGCATGCAGCGGCGGACCCCCCAGTTCCGGGATGTCCAGGTCGGTCTCGAACGAGTCGAGCTGGGAGCCGAACGCGTTTCGCCGCACCGCGATGTCGAGCCCGCCGAGGGTCTGCTGCCCGTTGATGCCGTCGAGCAGGCGGTCGGCCAGCATGATCAGCCCAGCACAGGTGCCGTACACCGGCAGGCCGGAGCGGATGGCGTCCTTGAGCGGCTCCGCGAGTCCGAACGCGCGCGACAGCTTGTCCATGACGCTGGACTCGCCGCCGGGAATCACGAGACCGGCGACCTCGGCAAGCTCCTCCGGTCGACGAATCGGCCGGGCATCCGCCCCCAGGGAGCGGAGCACGGCGAGGTGTTCACGAAAGTCGCCCTGGAGGGCGAGCACGCCGACGATCGGTGCGGAGTTACCAGCCACGTTCGGAGAGGCGGTGCGGAGCCGGCAGGTCTGACACGTTGATGCCGACCATCGCCTCGCCGAGACCACGGGACGCGTCAGCGATCACCGTGGGGTCGTCGAAGAACGTCGTCGCCTTCACGATCGCCGCCGCGCGCGCCTCCGGGTTGCCCGACTTGAAGACTCCAGAGCCGACGAACACTCCGTCGGCGCCCAGCTGCATCATCAGCGCCGCGTCCGCCGGGGTCGCGACCCCGCCGGCCGTGAACAGCACCACGGGAAGCTTGCCGGTGCGTGCGACCTCGAGCACGAGCTCGTACGGCGCCTGCAACTCCTTCGCCGCGACATACAGCTCGTCATGGCTCTTCGCCGTCAACGCCGCGATCTCCGAGCGGATGGTGCGGATGTGCTTGGTCGCCTCGGAGACATCCCCGGTGCCGGCCTCGCCCTTGGAGCGGATCATCGCCGCGCCCTCATTGATGCGGCGCAGGGCCTCACCCAGGTTCGTGGCACCGCAGACGAACGGCACGGTGAACGGCCACTTGTCGATGTGATTCACGTAGTCAGCCGGGCTCAGCACCTCGGACTCGTCGATGTAATCGACCCTGAGGGCCTGCAGGATCTGCGCCTCGACGAAGTGGCCGATGCGGGCCTTCGCCATGACCGGAATGGAGACCTCGGCGATGATACTTTCGATCAGATCCGGGTCACTCATCCGAGCGACTCCACCCTGTGAGCGGATGTCTGCGGGCACCCGCTCGAGCGCCATGACGGCGACAGCGCCGGCGTCCTCTGCGATACGGGCCTGCTCGGCGGTGACCACATCCATGATCACACCGCCCTTAAGCATTTCGGCGAGTCCGCGCTTGACGCGGCTCGAGCCGATGGATTCGGTGTTATTGGTGTCGGACACACTTGCCTCTCTGGAGTCCCGAAGCACTTCGGGACCTTCTTATTCTAAGCCGGTCTCGCGCGGGCTAATTGTCTGGCCAGGCGCGTGAAACCTCGTCGCGCACCTCACCCAGCAGCTTCGGAATTGCCTTGGTTCCGGCGATGATCGGAAAGAAATTCGAGTCAGTCGCCCAACGCGGAACGATGTGCTGGTGCAGGTGGGCCGCAATTCCTGCCCCGGCAATCCGCCCCTGGTTCATGCCGATGTTAAAACCATCACAGCGCGAAGTCTCGGTGAGCACGCGCATGGCCACCTGGGTGAGACTGGCCATCTCTGCCACCTCTTCGGCTGTTGCCTCGTCGTAGGTCGCAACATGGCGGTACGGGCACACCAGCAGGTGCCCCGAGTTGTAGGGAAAGAGGTTGAGCAGAACGAATGCGTGCGTACCCCGCGCGACGATGAGTGCTTTCTCATCGGTCAGGCCGGGCGCGACGCAGAACGGACATTCGTCTTCGTGCGGGCCAGGGCCGGCCTCGATATAGACCATCCGATGGGGCGTCCAGAGTCGCTGGAACGCGTCGGGCACCGCGGCGAAGTCTCGCGAAGACTCCACGCCGTCGAAGTCGCCGGCCATCAGACCTGGGCTTTCGTCGCGATCGCTGCCGTGATGCGCGCGATCGCTTCGGCCACCGGGATGCCATTCTCCTGGTGCCCGTCGCGGAATCGGAAACTCACCGCGTTATTGGCGCGATCCTCCTC
>NZ_JAYSJZ010000094.1:0-5086 GCF_043726815.1 Lacisediminihabitans sp. | reverse complement strand
CGCGCCTCGGCACGGCGACGGCCGCCGACATCCGTTCGGCCGCTGCCGCGGCGCCCGGCGAACTCGCCGCGCAGCTCGCGGTGGCCGACCTCGACGTGTCCGGCGGTCATCTCGAGGACGCCTTCGCGCGCCTCCTCGACCTGTTCCCGACCCTCGACGCGGTCGGCAAGGACGCGGTGCGCACGCGGCTTCTCGACTACTTCGAGATCGCCGGGGTGGACGACCCCCGCGTGGTGGCCGCCCGTCGTCGCCTCACGACGCTGCTCTACTGACCCGCGCGGGCATCCGCCGCCGCCTTAGCCCGGCCCTTTCCCTTCCTTCGGCCTGCCTCCCTTTCCGAAATCCATGCAATCTGGTCTGACTCGCCGCTCAACTGCGCCGTCGGACGGCGCGTTGAGCAGGAATGCATGGATTTCGGAAGCCACGGCGAGGGTGAGGGCACAGCAGGAGCAGCCATCGGGCGATGCCGGAGCGCGGCCCGCCGCCCCAGCGCCGTTCCACTGACCCGCGCGGACATCCGCCCGCTCCCGCTTCCGAAATCCACGCAATCTGATCTGACTCGCCGCTCAACTACGCCGTCAGACGGCGCGTTGAGGAGGAATGCATGGATTTCGGAAGCAGTACCAGGAAGCCGAAGCAGGAAGCCGAGCCGGGAGGCCGAGGCCGGCAGCGGGAGCGGCGCCTAGCGCTTGAGCTTGAGCCAGAGGCCGGCCAGCGGGGGGAGGGTGAGCTCCACGGAGGCCGGACGCCCGGCCCAGGACTCCTCGACGGCGGTGACCGAGCCGTAGTTTCCCACGCCAGATCCGCCGTACTCCGAGGCATCCGTGTTGAGGATCTCCTCCCACTCGCCCGCGAACGGCAGACCCACCCGATACGGACCGACCGGATTCCCGGAGAAGTTCATCAGGATGGCGATCGGATTCCCGTCGTTGTCCCAGCGCAGGAACGACACGACATTGTGGGCCGCGTCGCTCGCGTCGAGCCACTCGAACCCACCGGGATCGTTGTCGCGTGACCAGAGGGCAGGCTGTTCGCGGTAGACGCGGTTGAGCTGCCCGACCATGGTGAGCAGACCGCGGTGCACCGGCTGGTCGAGGATCCACCAGTCCAGCCCGCGCTGCTCAGACCATTCGCTCGGCTGCCCGAACTCCTGGCCCATGAACAGCAGCTGCTTGCCCGGGTGCGCCCACATGAAGGCGAGGTAGGCACGCAGGTTCGCGAGCTTCTGCCACTGGTCGCCCGGCATCTTGTGCAGCAGCGACCCCTTGCCGTGCACGACCTCGTCGTGGCTGATCGGCAGCAGGAAGTTCTCGGTGTAGGCGTAGACCATGCTGAAGGTGATCTCGTTGTGGTGATACGAGCGGTACATGGGGTCTTCCTCCATGTACGCGAGGCTGTCGTGCATCCAGCCCATGTTCCACTTGAGACCGAACCCGAGACCCGGCGCGTCGGTGGGCTTCGTGACTCCCGGCCACGCCGTCGACTCCTCCGCGATCATCAGGATGCCCGGATTGCGCTTGTAGGCCGTGGCGTTTACCTCCTGAAGGAAGCCGATCGCCTCGAGGTTCTCCCGGCCGCCGAATTTGTTCGGCTCCCACTGGCCCTCTTCGCGCGAGTAGTCGAGGTAGAGCATGGAAGCCACGGCGTCGACACGGAGGCCGTCGATGTGGAAGTCCTCGAGCCAGTAGAGCGCGTTCGCCACGAGGAAGTTGCGCACGTGTGAATCGCCGAAGTTGAAGACGAGCGTGCCCCAGTCCGGCTGCTCGCCGCGGCGCGGGTCGGAGTGCTCGTAGAGCGGCTGGCCGTCGAAGTTGGCCAGCGCCCACTCGTCCTTGGGAAAGTGGGCGGGCACCCAGTCCATGATCACGCCGATGTCGGCGTTGTGCAGGCGGTCGATCAGGTAACGGAGGTCGTCCGGATGCCCGAAGCGGCTGGTCGGGGCGAAGTACCCGGTCACCTGGTAGCCCCACGACCCGCCGAACGGGTGCTCGGCGAGCGGCATGAACTCCACGTGGGTGAAGCCGGTCTCGTGGATGTACGCGATGAGCTCGTCGGCGAGCTCGCGGTAGCCGAGTCCCGGCCGCCAGGACCCGAGGTGGATCTCGTAGACGCTCAGCGGCGAGTTGTGCGGGTCTCGGGCGGCGCGGCCCGACAGCCAGTCGCCGTCGCTCCACTCGAAGAGCGTCTGCCCCACCTTGGACGCCGTCGCCGGCGGCACCTCGGTGTACCGGGCCATCGGGTCGGCGCGGGTCACCCAGTCGCCGTTGGCGGTGCGCAGCTCGAACTTGTACGCGGTGCCCGGGGTTAGCCCGGGAACGAAGAGCTCCCACACGCCGTTGTCGTCCAGCCGGCGCATGGCGTGGCCGACGCCATACCAGCCGTTGAAGTCGCCGAGCACCCGCGCGGCGGTGGCATGGGGCGCCCAGACGGAGAAACTGGTTCCCTCGATGTCCTCGTGCGGGCGGAAGTGCGCCCCGAAGACCTGCCAGAGCTGCTCGTGGCGGCCCTGACCCCACAGGTAGAGGTCCACGTCGCCCACCGACGGCACGAACCGGTACGGGTCATCGGTGATCCAGTCCGGGCCGTTCGAGTATTTCGTCTCGAGCGTGTACGCCTGCCCCTCGCCGGGAGCCAGACCCTGCCAGAGGCCGTCGGCGAGATGCTCGAGCGGCACCCGGGGTCCGTCGGCACGGATCGCGGTGACCGCCTCGGCGAGCGGCCGCACGGTGCGGATCACGAATCCGCCGTCGACCGGATGCTGGCCGAGGGTCGCGTGGGGCTGCGGGTGTACCGCATCCACCAGGGCGCGCACGAGGCCCGGGTGCAGCTCGGGCAGCACGGAGGCCGCGGGCTTCGCCTTTGCCTTCGCTGGGGCGGTGATCTTGGGCGACTTCTTGTCGACGTCCTTGGCCATTTACTTGCCTCTCGGGAGTTCGACACGCAGGATGTGCACCGGTTCGGTGAAGGCATCGAGCCTGACGTAGTTGTCTGTGCCCCAACTGAACTTCTGTTTCGTGATGAGATCCGTCACCTCGAATACCTCCCCTGGCTCGAGGCCGAAACGGGTCGGGTCCAGGTGCACCGTGGTCTCGCGCACCGAGTGCGGATCGACGTTCGCCACGATGATGAGGGCGTCCCCCCGGCCGGAGCGCGTGAAGCGGCCGTCGAGGTACTTGCTGTAGACGAGGATCGAGTCGTCATCGCTCCAGTGCACGTCGAGGTTGCGCAGCTGGCGCAGCGCCGGATGCTCGGCCCTGATCGTGTTGAGCCGGGTGATGTACGGGGCGAGCGAATGGCCCTCCGCCTCGGCCTTCGCGAAGTCGCGGGACTTGTACTCGTACTTCTCGTTGTCGATGTTCTCTTCCGAGCCCGGCCGCGCGACGTTCTCGTAGAGCTCGTAGCCGGCGTACACGCCCCAGGACGGGGAGGCCGTCGCGGCGATCGCCGCGCGGATCTTGTACGCGGCCGGGCCGCCGAATTGCAGGTATTCGGTGAGGATGTCCGGGGTGTTCACGAACAGGTTCGGCCGGAAGAAATCCGAGAGTTCGTGCGAGAGCCCGGTGAGGAACTCCTCGAGCTCGAGCTTCGTGGTCCGCCAGGTGAAGTAGGTGTACGACTGCTGGAACCCGACCTGACCGAGCGAGTACATCATCGCCGGCCGGGTGAATGCCTCGGCGAGGAATACGACATCCGGAAACTCCGTGTTGACCTCGTGCAGGAGCCACTCCCAGAACTGCAGCGGCTTCGTGTGCGGGTTGTCAACCCGGAAGATGGTGACGCCGAGCGCGATCCAGTACTTGACGATCCGCAGCACCTCCTCGCGGATGCCGATCGGGTCGTTGTCGAAGTTGAGCGGGTAGATGTCCTGGTACTTCTTGGGCGGGTTCTCCGCATACGCGATCGTGCCGTCCGGCAGGGTCGTGAACCACTCGGGATGCTCGGTGACCCACGGGTGGTCGGGGGAGCACTGCAGCGCGAGGTCGATCGCCACCTCGAGGCCGCTCTTCCTGGCCGTGTCGACGAAGGCGGTGAAGTCGACGACGGTGCCGAGGTCGGGGTGGATGGCGTCGTGCCCACCCTCCTTCGATCCGATCGCCCACGGAGATCCCGGGTCGCCCGGTGCTGGGTCGAGGGTGTTGTTCGGGCCCTTGCGGAAGCTCACGCCGATGGGGTGGATGGGCGGCAGGTAGATCACGTCGAAGCCCATGCCGGCCACCGCCGGCAGACGCCGCGCGGCCGTGCGGAAGGTGCCGCTGGTCCAGGTGCCGTCCTTGGCCTTCTTGGCGCCCTCGGAGCGGGGGAAGAATTCGTACCAGCTGCCGGCGCCCGCGCGGGCCCGTTCGACGCGCACCTCGAGCGGTGCGCTCTGGGTCACGAGGGTGGCGAGCGGTTGCTTCTCGATCTCCTCGGTCACGCGAGGGTCCGTCGCGGCGGCGAGACGCACGAGGGGGGCAACGCTCTTGCTGGCGATCACCTTCGCGGCGTCCTTGAGCACCTTGTTCTCCGGGTCTGCCTTCGCCGCACGGGCGAGAAGCTGGCTTCCCATGAGGAGCATGAGCGGCACATCGATGCCGGCCGGAACCTTGATCTCGGCGTTGTGCAGCCAGGTGGCCCACTCGTCGTTCCAGGCCTGCACGCGGTAGACCCAGGTTCCCTGAACGTCGAGAAGGGCGTGGGCCTGCCAGCGGTCGAGGCCCTTGCCGATCTCCACCATGCGGTGCTTCGACTGCACGCCGTCCGGGCCGGTGAGGAGGAGCTCCACGCCGAGAACATCGTGGCCCTCCTTGAACACGGTGGCCTCAAACGGAACCACCTCGCCCACGAAGGCCTTCGCCGGCCAATTGTTCTCGGGCTGTTGGGGGGAGAGGGCCCTGATCGGGATTCGGCCCATCTTCGGTTCGTATGCCACTGTCACACTCCGACCGTAGCGTCTCGGAAGCGAAATCGCTCCCCCTTGACGAATGGCCTTTGCGTCACCGGAGTTCAGGCCAGGGGCGCATCGATTGAAACAACGTGATCCATCGGCTGGTTGGCTCCCTTAGGGTGTAACGGTGAAGGCTATCCGTCGATTTACCGTCCGCACCGT
>NZ_JAYSJZ010000093.1:0-1736 GCF_043726815.1 Lacisediminihabitans sp. | reverse complement strand
ATCGCCCGCGGCACCATCAGCCGCACCCGCCCTATCCGCAGCGAGAGAAGGGTCGACACAAGGGTGAGTCGCCCGTCGATAACGGTGCCCGAGAGCCGCGAAACCAGCCGACGTGACCGGCCGAGATGGTCGACGAGCCCACCGCGTTCAGCGGTGATCGCATCGACCATGCTTCGATCACCGGAATCGAAGCGGAATGTTCGCACCGCTCCGACGGCGAGATTGCCCCGGGCATCCACGAACGGACGGTTGACCACGGTAAACGGCACCTGCCGCTGCCAGGCCGGGAACATGATGCTGTTGGCGGCGAGCAGTCGCAGGGCCGGCCAGAGCCAGCGGCGTGGGGTGCCGACGACGTCGAAGACGCCGGCCCCCACACCGATGCTCCCGCGCGGGATCTCGCCGAAGTACGGGCGAAGACGCGGGTGGAGCGAGTCGAGGGTGTCGCCGAAGACCTCCTCATAGGGAGAGGGCATTCAGGCGAGCAGAGCCGCCTTCAGGGTGTCCAGCCCGACTCCCCCGATGTCGAGGGCCTTCTTGTGGAAGGCCTTGATGTCGAAGGACGAACCCTCGCGGCGCGCGTACTCGTCGCGAAGCTGCTCCCAGATGCGCTGGCCGATCTTGTAGGACGGCGCCTGGCCGGGCCAGCCGAGGTAGCGGTTCACCTCGAAGCGCACGAATTCCGGACTCATGTTGACATTGCGCCCGAGGAATCCGAAGGCGTATTCGCCCGTCCACGGACCCGAACCGTCGGGCAGCGGCTTCTCGAGGTGCACACCGATGTCGAGGACCACGCGGGCGGCGCGCATCCGCTGGCCGTCGAGCATCCCGAGCCTGTCGCCCGGGTCGTCGAGGTAGCCGAGCTGCTCCATGAGCCGCTCGGCGTAGAGTGCCCAGCCCTCGGCGTGACCGGATGTGCCGGCGTTGCGCCGCCAGGTGTTGAGCATCGCCTTGTTGTAGACGGCCTGCCCGATCTGGAGGTGATGCCCGGGCACTCCCTCGTGATAGACCGTGGTGAGCTCGCGCCAGGTGTCGAATTCGGTGACCCCCTCCGGCACGCTCCACCACATCCGTCCGGCACGGGAGAAGTCATCGGTGGGGGGCGTGTAGTAGATGCCACCCTCCTGGGTCGGCGCGATCATGCATTCGAGCCGTCGAACCTCGGCGGGGATGTCGAAATGCACCCTCGAGAGCTCCTCAACCGCGCGGTCACTGGTCTCCTGCATCCACTTCTGCAGCGCGTCGGTGCCGTGCAGTTTGCGGCTCGAATCCTGGTCGAGAAACTCGATCGCCTCGGCCACTGTCGCCCCCGGCTTGATCTCGCGGGCGATCGCCTCCTGCTCCGCGGTCATCCGCGCCAGCTCCTCGATGCCCCACTCGTAGGTCTCGTCAAGGTCGACGACGGCTCCGAGGAAGTCGCGGGAGGCGAGAGCGTAGATCTCCCGGCCCACGGCATCACGCTCGGGGGCGTGGGCGGCAAGTTCGTTCTCGAGGAAGTCGGAGAGGGCCGCATAAGCACCGGCCGAGTCACGCGCCGCAGCCGCCAGGTCGTTGCGCAAGGACTCGGGCAGATCGGCGTCTCCCGCCTTCGCTCCTTCGGCCAGCCGGTAGAAGAAGCCGGTGTCCGCCACCTGTTTGGCCGCCTGGGTGACCACTTCGCGAATCTGGCGGATGGCCGGCACGTTTCCGGCCGCGATGCCGGTGCGCAGGGTCTGGATGTAGCCCTCCATCGCCGC
>NZ_JAYSJZ010000092.1:0-22075 GCF_043726815.1 Lacisediminihabitans sp. | reverse complement strand
CGCCCCGGCCACAACCGGTGCTTTTACGCTGGCGCTATGACATTACCAGCAGGCCGTTCGTCTTTTCGCGGGCAACTTCGAAGCGCTGCTGCACGTTCGCCCAGTTGGCGATGTTCCAGAACGCCTTGACGTAGTCGGCGCGCACGTTCTTGTAGTCGAGGTAGTACGCGTGCTCCCAGACGTCGAGCAGCAGCACCGGAACGGTGCCCGCGGCGAAGTTCGACTGCTGGTCGAAGAACTGCTGAACGATGAGCTTCTGCCCGATCGAGTCCCAGACGAGCGCGGCCCATCCGGAGCCCTGCACGCCGAGGGCGGCGGCGGTGAAGTGGGCCGTGAACTTGTCGAACGACCCGAAGTTGTCGTCGAGCGCCGAGGCGAGCTCGCCGGTGGGCTTGTCTCCGCCGTCCGGCGAGAGGTTCGTCCAGAAGATCGAGTGGTTGACGTGACCGCCGAGGTTGAACGCGAGGTCCTTCTGCAGCTTGTTCACGTAGGTGAGGTCGCCCTTGTCGCGTGCCTCGGCGAGCTGGGCGAGGGCGGTGTTGGCCCCGGTGACGTAGGCCTGGTGATGCTTCGAGTGGTGAAGCTCCATGATGGCTCCACTGATGCTCGGCGCGAGGGCGCCATAGTCGTAACCCAGTTCGGGCAGCGTGTAATCAGCCATATTCCGATCTCCTTGTCTCCAACCCGGGGCACCAGATGGCGCGGCAACCGGGTGACATTTTCAGTCTACTAGCGTCAACTCGGCTGGTTCCCAGATGCTTCCCAGCGTCGTGAGATCGGCTCAGGCGTCTTCGTAGTCCGGCGGCAGATTCGCGTCGGTGCCCGGAATTCCGAGATCGACCGCGCGCTTGTCGGCCATGGCGAGGAGGCGGCGGATGCGCCCGGCCACGGCATCCTTGGTCATCGGCGGGTCGGCGTGGTGGCCGAGCTCGTCGAGGCTCGAGTCACGAAAACGCAGGCGCAGCTCCCCCGCGTAACGCAGGTGCTCCGGAACGTGACCGTCGAGGATCTCGAGCGCGCGCTCCACCCGGGCGCAGGCCGCGACGGCCGCCTGGGCCGAGCGGCGCAGGTTTGCGTCGTCGAAGTTGACGAGCCGGTTGGCGGTGGCACGCACCTCGCGGCGCTGGCGAAGCTCCTCCCAGTTGAGAACCGTGGAGTGGGCGCCCATGTGCACGAGCATGGCGCTGATCGCCTCGCCGTCGCGGATCACGACGCGGTGCACGCCGCGCACCTCGCGGGCCTTGGCGGAGATCTTCAGTCGGCCGGCCGCACCCACGAGGGCCATCGCCGACTCGTTGCCGGGGCAGGTGATCTCGAGCGCGGCCGAGCGGCCCGGGTCGGTGAGCGAGCCGTGGGCGAGGAAGGCTCCGCGCCAGACGGCGGCGAGCTCCTCGCGGCTGCCGGTGGTGAGCTTGTTGGGCAGGCCGCGGATGGGCCGGCGCCGGGCATCCAGGAGTCCGGTCTGGCGGGCGAGGGTCTCTCCCCCGTCGAGCACGCGCACGAGGTAGTGGCTGGTGCGGCGCAGGCCGGAGGCGGAGATCACGGAGATCTCGCTCTTCACGCCGTAGAGCTCCGCGAGGTCCTTGCGCACCCGGCGCGCGAGCTGCGCGGTGTCGAGCTCCGATTCGACCGCGATGCGGCCGGAGATGAGGTGAAGCCCGCCGGAGAAGCGGAGGATTGTCGCAAGCTCCGCCGCTCGCACTGTCGTCTTGCTCACGTCGATGCGAGCGAGTTCGTCCTTGACGTCGGCGGTGAGAGCCAATCCGTGTCCTTACTTTGCTGTGAATCGTGCGGTGTGGTGCGCCAACGGAGAACGGGTCAGAGCACGAGCGTGGTCCTGACTCGAGACACTACTCCCGACCGAGATCACGGTGTTTGATGCTTACCGCAACGCCCGGCTGGCGACGAAGGATGCCGGCGAGCTTCTCGACGACCGCAACCGATCGGTGCTTTCCGCCAGTACATCCAATGGCGATCGTAGCGTGTCTCTTGTTCTCGCGCTGATACCCGGCGAAGACGGGCTCGAGCGCGTGCGAGTAGCTGTCGATGAATTCCTCTGCACCCTCCTGGGTGAGCACGTAGTTGCTCACCTCGGAGTCGAGTCCGGTGAGTCCGCGCAACTCGGGAACCCAGAACGGGTTGGGCAGAAAGCGCATGTCCGCCACCAGATCGGCGTCGGCCGGCAGGCCGTACTTGAAGCCGAAGCTGAGCAGGGTGAGGTGGAGTCCGGGGGTCTGCGCGGTCGCGAAGGTCTCGGAGATGGTGGTCGCGAGCTGGTGGATGTTGAGGTCCGAGGTGTCGATGATCATGTCGCTCGACTCCCGCATCGAGAGCATCCGCTGCCGCTCGGCGCCGATGCCGTCGAGCAGCGTGCCGTCACCTTGCAGCGGATGCGGCCGGCGCACCTGCTCGAAGCGCCGCACGAGGGCCGCGTCGGTGGCCTCGAGGAACAGCACGCGCACGCTCGCGCTCTCGCGCAGGCTCACCACCGCCTGCTCGAGGTCGGAGAAGAGTTTGCCGCCCCGCACGTCCACGACGGCGGCGATCTTGGGCAGGGTGCTGCCCGCCCGGCCGGCGAGCTCCACGAGCGGCCTCAGCATCTGCGGCGGCAGGTTGTCGACCACGTACCAGCCCAGGTCCTCGAGCGCGTTTCCGACCGTGGACCGGCCCGCCCCAGACATGCCGGTGATGATCAGTACTTCGTGGCTCGAGGTGTCCTCGGTCATTGCTGAATCACGCCTTCAGTTGGTGTGGAGCCGTCGGCAGGGAGGTTGCCTGGTATCAAGCTTAACAAGCCTCAGGCACGCAACGACTCGTAGATGGCCTGCGCGAGGGTGGGCCCGATGCCCTTGACCTCGGCGATGCTCGTCACCTCGGCCGCGCGCAGCTGAGTGACCGAGCCGAAGTGCCTGAGCAGTTCCCGCGCCCGGGCCGGCCCGAGCCCCGGGATCTCCACGAGCTGCGAGTTGACGTCTTTGCTGCGCCGCTGCCGCTGGTAGGTGATGGCGAAGCGGTGCGCCTCGTCGCGGATCCGCTGGATCAGGAACAGGGCGTCGCTGTTCCTCGGCAGGATCACCGGGTAGTCGGAGTCCGGCAGCCAGATCTCCTCGAGGCGCTTGGCGATGCCGCACAGGGTGATGCCGGTGACCCCGGCGTCGGCGAGGGCGCGTGCCGCGGAGGCGACCTGCGGCTGTCCACCGTCCACGATGAGCAGGTTGGGGCGGTAGCTGAACTTCTTCAGGTCGGTGCCGGTCACCGGCTCCGTCGTCGGGTCGGGCGCGGGTTCGATCGCGGCGTCATCGCTCAGGTAGGCGAGGCGCCGGCTGAGCGTCTGGTAGATCGATTCGGTGTCGTCGGTGGAGTTGGGGATGCTGAACCGGCGGTACTGGTCCTTGCGCGGCAGGCCGTCCTCGAACACGACCATCGAGGCGACGATGTTGGTGCCGCTCAGGTGCGAGACGTCATAGCACTCCATGCGCAGGGGCGCGTCGGGCATGCCGAGGGCCTCCTGGATGTCCGCGAGGGCCTGCGACCGGGCCACGAAGTCGCCGCTGCGCCGGGTCTTGTAGAGGATGAGGGCGTTCTTCGCGTTGGTGCCCACCGTCTGGGCGAGGGCGGCGAGATCGCCCCGCTGGGCGACGCGCAGCACCACCTTGCCGCTGGAGCCGCGCTCCGCGCGCACCGAGCCCAGCCACTGCTCGAGCTCCGGCGCATCCTCGGGCAGCTCGGGCACCACCACGAGTCGTGGCGGCGGAACCTCGTCGTCGTAGGCGTTCTGCACCACGGTCTCCACGAGCTCGGCGAGGTCCAGGTCGAGTTCCTTGTCCACCACCCAGCTGCGCACACCCCGGATGCGGCCGCCGCGCACGCGGAACTGCTGCACCGCCGCGGCGAGTTCGTCGTGCGCGATGCCGAAGATGTCCGCGTCCACGTCGTCGCCGAGCACGACCGTGCTCTTGGAGAGCGCGGTCTCGAGCGCCGCGAGCTGGTCCCGGTACCGCGCGGCCGACTCGTAGTCCTGTTCGGCGGCGGCCGCCTTCATCTTGCGCCCGACATCCCCGATGTACTTGGAGTCGTTGCCGGCCATGAACGAGGCGAAGTCGAGTGCGATCGACTTGTGCTCCTCCTTGGTGATGCGGCCCACGCAGGGGGCGGCGCACTTGCCGATGTCGCCCAGGAGGCACGGTCGGCCGGTCTGCTCCGCCCTCTTGTAGGTGGAGTCCGAGCAGCTGCGCATCGGGAATGCCTTGAGCATGAGGTCCACGGTCTCGCGGATGGCCCACACCTTGGTGTACGGCCCGAAGTAGCGGGCGCCCTTGATCGAGCGGTTGCGGGTGACGAGCACCCGGGGAACCGTGTCGCCGAGGCTGATCGCCAGGTACGGGTACGACTTGTCGTCGCGGAACTGCACGTTGAACGGCGGGTTGAACTCCTTGATCCAGGTGAACTCCAGCTGGAGGGCCTCGAACTCGGTGCCGACCACCGTCCATTCCACCGCCGACGCACTCAGCACCATGCGCCGGGTGCGCTCGTGCAGGTTCTGCAGCGGGGCGAAGTAGTTGCTCAGCCTGGCGCGGAGGTTCTTGGCCTTGCCGACGTAGAGCACTCGGCCCTTGTCGTCCTTGAACCGGTAGACGCCCGGCTGGGTCGGAATCTCGCCCGCCTTCGGGCGATAGCTGACGGTGTCGGCCATCGCGGCTAGCCGGCCGCCGGCACCGCGTCGGCCAGCGCCCGCACTCCCGGTCGCGCAATGCCCAGAACCTCGGCGAGGAAGGTGCCGGTGTGGCTCTCCTCCACCGTGGCGAGATACTCCGGGGTGCCCACGGCGAGCACCTCGCCTCCGCCCGCGCCGCCCTCCGGACCGAGGTCGATGAGCCAGTCAGCCGACTTGATCACGTCGAGGTTGTGCTCGATCACGATCACGGTGTTGCCCTTGTCAACAAGACCGTTGAGCACCAGGAGGAGCTTGCGCACGTCTTCGAAGTGCAGGCCGGTGGTCGGCTCGTCGAGCACGTAGATGCTGCGGCCCATCGATCGCTTCTGCAGTTCGGTCGCGAGCTTCACCCGCTGCGCCTCGCCGCCCGAGAGGGTTGTCGCGCTCTGGCCGAGGCGAACGTAGCCGAGGCCGACATCCACCAGGGTGTTGAGGAAGCGGCTGATGGAGGAGATCGCCTCGAAGAACTCGGCCGCCTCGCTGATCGGCATGTCGAGCACCTCGGAGATGCTCTTGCCCTTGTAGTGCAGGGCGAGCGTCTCGCGGTTGTAGCGCGCGCCGTTGCAGACCTCGCAGACCACGTAGACATCTGGCAGGAAGTTCATCTCGATCTTGATCGTGCCGTCGCCGGAGCAGTTGTCGCAGCGACCGCCCTTCACGTTGAAGCTGAAGCGGCCGGGCAGGTAGCCCCGGGCCTTCGCATCCACGGTCTCGGCGAACAGGTTGCGGATCTTGTCGAACACGCCGGTGTAGGTGGCCGGGTTGGAGCGCGGGGTGCGCCCGATCGGCGCCTGGTCCACGTGCACGACCTTATCGAGGTTGTCGAGGCCGGTGACGCGGGTGTGCTTTCCGGGGATCTGCCTCGCCCCGTTGAGCTCGTTGGCGAGCACCTTGTAGAGGATGTCGTTGATGAGGCTCGACTTGCCCGATCCGCTCACCCCGGTGACGGCGGTGAAGGTGCCGAGCGGGAAGTCCACGGTCACGTTGCGCAGGTTGTTGGCGCGGGCGCCCTCCACCCGGAGCATGCGCTTCTTGTCGACCTTGCGCCGCTTCTTCGGCGTCTCGATGGAGCGGCGACCGGAGAGGTAGTCCCCCGTGATCGACCGGCGGTTCTCGAGCAGCTTCTCGTACGAGCCGGAGTGCACGACCTCGCCGCCGTGCTCGCCGGCGCCCGGTCCGATGTCCACGATCCAGTCCGCGGTGCGGATGGTGTCCTCGTCGTGCTCCACGACGATGAGCGTGTTGCCGAGGTTCTTGAGCTTGACGAGGGTCTCGATCAGCCGGCGGTTGTCGCGCTGGTGCAAGCCGATGCTCGGTTCGTCGAGCACGTAGAGCACCCCGGTGAGGCCGGAACCGATCTGGGTGGCCAGGCGGATGCGCTGCGCCTCCCCGCCGGAGAGAGAGCCGGCCGAGCGGGCCAGGTTGAGGTAGTTGAGGCCGACCTCGATGAGGAACTCGAGCCGCAGCCGGATCTCCCGCAGCACCTGGGCGGCGATCTTCGCCTCGCGCTCGGAGAGCTCGAGCAGGTCCATGAACTCGAAGGCGTCGATGAGGCTGAGCTCCGCAACATCCGCGATGTTGTGGTCGTGCACGGTGACCGCAAGCACCTCGGGCTTGAGCCGCTTGCCGTCGCAGACCGGGCAGTTGATCTCGCGGAGGTACGCCGAGTAACGCTGGCGCGCCGAGTCGGTCTCCGCCTCGATGAACTTGCGCTCGATGTAGGGCATCACGCCCTCGAAGCCGGTGGAGTACTTCATCTCGCGACCGAAGCGGTTCTTCCACTTGACGGTCACCTGAAAGTCGTTGCCCTTGAGGATGGCCTGCTGCACGTCGGCACCGAGGTCGCGCCATGGGGTCTTGAGCGAGAAGTCCAGGTCGGCGGCGAGCCCCTCGAGCAGCCGCTGGAAGTAGTTGAAGAGTCCCTTGCCGGACTGGGTCCAGGGCAGGATCACGCCGTCGGCGAGGCTCAGTGCCGGGTCGCCGAGCAGCAGCTCGGAGTCGACGGACATCTTGGTGCCGAGGCCCGAGCACTCCGGGCAGGCGCCGAACGGGGCGTTGAACGAGAAGGTGCGCGGCTCGATCTCGGTGAGCTGCACTGGGTGGCCGTTGGGGCAGGAAAGCTTCTCCGAGAAGTTGCGCCAGGCCGCCGGACCGGTCTCGTCCACGTAGTTCACGCTGACCAGGCCGTCGGTGAGCCGCAGGGCCGTCTCCAGCGAGTCGGTGAGGCGGGTGAGGATGTCGTCCGCCGCCACGAGGCGGTCCACGACCACGGAGATGTCGTGCTTGATCTGCTTCTTGAGGATGGGCGGCTCGCTCAGCTGGATCTGCTCGCCGTCCACGATCGCGCGCGAGTATCCGCTGGCCGCGAGCTCCTTGAACAGGTCGACGAACTCGCCCTTCTTCTGCGAGATGACCGGGCTTACGATCTGGTACCGCGTGCCGGTCTCGAGGGTCATGAGCTGGTCGGCGATCTGCTGCACGGTCTGGCGCTCGATCTTCTCGCCGCAGATGGCGCAGTGCGGGATGCCGATGCGGGCCCAGAGCAGGCGCATGTAGTCGTAGATCTCGGTGATCGTGCCCACCGTGGACCGCGGGTTGCGGTTGGTGGACTTCTGATCGATCGAGACGGCGGGGCTCAGCCCGTCGATGAAGTCCACGTCCGGCCGGTCGACCTGGCCGAGAAACTGGCGGGCGTAGGCGGAGAGCGATTCGACGTAGCGCCGCTGGCCCTCGGCGAAGATGGTGTCGAAGGCGAGCGAGGACTTGCCAGAGCCGGAGAGCCCAGTGAAGACGACGAGCGAATCCCGCGGAATCTCGAGGTCTACACCCTTGAGATTGTGGACTCGAGCGCCGTGTACGGAGAGCCTGGCTGCGGATTCGACACGGGAAATAGACACTCTACATATTCTACGGAGACCACCGACATTGCTCGTGCCGGGTTCGCTCTCGGCAGAGTCCGGCCCGCCCGATCAGGACGCGACCGTCGCCAGCACGCGCTCCGTCTCCGGGCGAACGGCCTCCGGAGCGACGCGGTCGATCACCACGATGGGAGCCCGGCGTCGGCCGTTGAACTCCGTGGCGGTGACCGCCGTGTACGCCCCCATGGTGGGGCTCAGCAGGGTGTCGCCCTCCCGCAGCGCGGGCAGCGGGTATGACCGGGCCAGGACATCCGCGCTGTCGCAGGTGGGGCCGGCCACGGTCGTCGGCACCAGCGCCGGTGCCGTGCCGTCGAGCTCGGAGCGAGCGACGAGCACCGGATGCACGGCCTCGGTGGCCACGTTGGAGAAGCTGCCGTACACGCCGTCGTCCACGAAGCACCAGCGCTCGGCCTCGCGCACCCGCGTGCCCACGACGCGGGTGACCACGGTGGCGGCATCCGCCACCAGGATGCGGCCGGGCTCGGCGATCACCGTGAGGCGCGGGATGAACGGCTCGAGCATCGGCCCGATCGCCTCCCCGATCTGCTCGATGGTGGCCACGTCCCGCCGGTAGGAGGCCGGGAAGCCGCCGCCGATGTCGAGGATGCCGAACTTCACGGCCCAGCGCGCCTCGAGCCGGCCCATGAGGTCGAGGGTCTGGCCGACGGCGGTGCGGAACGCCGCGACGCTGTCGAGCTGGCTGCCCACGTGGAAGCTGAACCCGGCGATGCGGCTGCCCTGCGCCGCGGCCTGGGCCATGAGGGCGTCGGCCTCGGCGTGCGAGACGCCGAACTTGCTGGACAGGTCGCTCTTGGCGGCGGGGTTGCGGTAGCCGAGCCGCACCAGCAGGGACACGTCGGCCGGCACGCCGCGGAACTTGGCGAGCTCCCCCGCGCTGTCTATCACGAAGGTGCGGATGCCAAGCACGTAGGCGCGGGTGATCTCCGCCGGACTCTTCACCGGATGGGTGTGGATCATCCGGTTGGTGCGGATGCCGCGGGAGGCCAGCAGGTCGATCTCGGCGTCGCTCGCCACATCGAAGCATCCGCCCAGCGCCGCGATCGTGTCGAGCACCGCCGGGTGCGGCAGCGCCTTGACGGCGTAGTGCAGGCGCACGAACGGCAGGGCCGCGCGCAGGCGGGCGTACTGCTCGGCGACGCGCTGGGGCTCCAGCAGCATGAACGGGGTGCCGTGCCGTGTGATGAGCGCATCCAGGTCCACCCGGTCGAGCGTGCGGGCCAGCTGGCGGATGCGTGCCGCCCGCACCTCCGCCTCGATCACCGTGTCGTCGATCGGGCGGCGGCTCAGCATCCGGCGACCGAGCAGGTGGCCGACGGCCGCCAGCAGGTAGAAGAGCACGTCGGCGAGCACCTTGCCCACGACCCAGCCGACCGCCGGGATGCCGATCACGAGGGGTGCGAGATAGAGCAGGCCGGGTCGGATGAGCAGCGTGTCGAGCAGTTCGGCCGGGCCGAACTCCACCGCGGTGAGCCAGGCGGTGCGCACGAACGACCGGCGTGCCCGCCTCCCCCGCATGGGCGTGGCCTCGCGCCACTGCTCGAGAAAGTTGCGGGCCGTGGCCACGCCGTAGAAGCCGATGTTCTCGCCGATGGTGCCGGCGACCGCGGCCACCAGCAGCGACCCGGTGGCGGCGAACGCACCCCACGCGGCGAGGAAGGCGGTGACCGTGCCGGTGAGCTCGCTGGGCCGGTAGCGGCGGATCCAGAACAGTACTCGACGCGACATGGTGCTCCGCTCCCGACGGGACTCGGATTTCCCGTGCTACCCATTCAGGAGCGGGGTTGGGCGGTGGTGATACATGCGCATGCCGGCCGCGGCCCGTGAACGCACCGAATTTCAACGAGGGCCGCACCAATCACAGCCCACCGGCGCGGCCGACGGGACAATTCGCAAGTACGCCCCTCGTTTGGCCCACAATCGGCCACGCTCGAACGGGCTGCCTGCCCCTCCCAAACAAGGCCGGGGCCCTGTGGGCGGGTTACCGGCTAGGGCGAACCATCCTTCACTCTATTCCGGACGGAACACAGCAGAGCTTTGCTTCCGACTGCCTTAGTTCTCAGTACGACCCGCAACCGGTTAGGAGAACGAGTCGTTCGTGACGACGAGCATTGAGGATCCTCGGCCCTCGCTTGAGGGCTCATTCTCCTTCGCTAGTTGCGGTGAAAGCTCGACCAAGTGTTCAGCGATCGTTTGACATTCCAGTGCTATAGCCCCGACGTCTATCCTCTTGCCGCAGTTGACAAACGTTCTCTCTTCAGCCAAATAGACGCGCACTGGGTAGACAACGCCTTCGGTGAACTGCTGAAGGCTCCCATCCCTCCCGAGAGTCATGTCGATGGGGAACAAGGTCGGTCTGGCGATTTGCGCCATGCTGCTGCGCAGTGCCGTCTCGTCGAGATATTCATCGAAATGTTCCAGCGAGTTCCGGACCTGAGCCTGAAGGATCGCGTCTGTGGACTGCCCGTCCAGAAGGTCTCGCATCCAGCGAGTCCTCTTTTCCTGCACTGCGAATTGTCGCGCGCTCTGGTCGGGTCGCCGCGAACGATCCTTGACGAGGGCGCGGATGCGAGCCGCGTTATTCAGAACGCGATAGATGTCCGCATGCAGCGCATGGTCGACCTTGATGTAGCTACTTTCAGGAGGAGGGGGCTCCGCGTTCGAGAAGACTCGTTCACAGGTTTCCACGGTGTCGCGAGCAAGCCAGTACAGCTCCGAAACGTACGCTCCAGCGAACGGGCTACCCAGGATCCGATGCCAGTGATCTACGTCGACCTTCGTTGGTTTCTCTCGTGCGACCATGCCTCAGTTTGAAGCATGCAACAGCGAGGCGTGCGCAGCGCGCCCTCTACTTGAGTGAGCAACACAACTCGGGAGACCGGTAGCGCGACCGAGGACGAATTCCGGGCAACGGTCGTGGGATGATTCGCCTGTGTTTTTCCTGATCCTCACGCTCGCCGTGCTGTCCGTCGGCGGCGCTGCCGCCTGCTTCATATTTACGCGGCAGTTTGCAGACCTTCTCGATCGGCTAGGGCTCCCTCTCTGGGCCACAGGACCGATGTCGTCGGCCGCCAGAGTCCGAATCGTCGGGGGCTTTACGTCTGTTTTGCAATCTTCCTGAGCTGCGCGCTGTTCTTTTCGGGCGTTTGGGACGCTAGGTTGCACGCGATTGCACCCCAATAGGTCTGGCCTACTGCATGTGTTCGTGAAGCCACGGCAGGCCGAACTCCTCTATGTCCGCGCGAACCTCCGCCGCGGTCGCCTCGATATCGTCGACGGCTCGGAACTCCCACCAAATGTCCTCGCGCCCCGCGGCCTGCCCGATGCGCACAATCGGCACCGCCGCACCGTAGATCATTCCACCGGAAGAGGTGCGTTTGCCCCAATGGGGGTGCTCTTCCACACCGTGTTCCCAGGCTTCTCGGGTCACAGCGACCAGGTTGACTGTGAACCGGATGGCCTGACGATCGCTGTAGACGGATTTCTGGAACCCCAGCAGTGCCCAGTGAGTCTTAGAAGTGAGCTCGTACTTACCGCCGCTGCCCTTGAGGCCCAGTTCTCTCAGCCGCGGCGATATGGTCGCGTCGATCATCGTCTTGTAACGCTCTTGAGACGTGACGTCGCCCACGAAGGCACTCCGCGCAGGCGTGTTGTTTCGCAGGCGCCACTGCATAAAGCGGTCGAAAGCAGACATTATCTCAGTCTGTCACGCGGTCGCCCGATCGAGGCCCGCAGCAGCGTCTTCGCTTGAATAGAGAAACAACTCGAGAGCCCGCGAGGACGATCAGGGCCGCTCTGGATACCTCCGCCAACGGGTCGTAGTCGCCTCTTGCTCCCGACGCGATTGCGCTGTGCCCTTGTGCACCGACCACCCCTTACGACAAGTGCCCCGCGGCCTCCATCTGGCGCAGTTCCTTCTTCAGGTCGGCGACCTCGTCGCGCAGGCGTCCGGCCAGCTCGAACTTGAGCTCGCCGGCGGCGGCCAGCATCTGCTCGTTGAGGTCGCGGATGATCGTCTCGAGGTCGTTCGCGCCGCTGGCGGCGAGGCCCGCGCGCTTGAGGTTGGGCGTGGGCGACCGCTTGCGTCCGTCGCGCCCGGCGAGCAGGGCCGCGGTGTCCGCGCCCTCCCGGTTGAGGGAGTCGGTGATGTCCGCGATCTTCTTGCGCAGCGGCTGCGGGTCGACCCCGCGCTCGAGGTTGTACGCCACCTGCAGCGCCCGGCGCCGGGTGGTCTCGCTGATGGCGAGCTTCATCGAGTCGGTCATCACGTCCGCATACATGTGCACCGCGCCGGACACGTTGCGGGCCGCGCGCCCGATGGTCTGGATGAGCGAGGTCGAGGAGCGCAGAAAGCCCTCCTTGTCGGCATCCAAAATCGCCACGAGCGACACCTCGGGCAGGTCGAGACCCTCCCGCAGCAGGTTGATGCCCACGAGCACGTCGTACACGCCCTGACGAAGTTCGGTCAGCAGCTCCACGCGGCGCAGGGTGTCGACATCCGAATGCAGGTAGCGCACCCGCACTCCGGCCTCGCCCAGGAACTCGGTGAGCTCCTCGGCCATCTTCTTGGTGAGGGTGGTGACGAGCACGCGCTCGTTCACGGCCACGCGCTTGCGGATCTCCTCGAGCAGGTCGTCGATCTGGCCCTTGCTGGGCTTCACCACGATCTCCGGGTCGATGAGGCCGGTGGGGCGGATGATCTGCTCCACCACGCTGTCGGTGATGCCCATCTCGTACTTGCCGGGGGTGGCGGACAGGTAGACCTTCTGGCCGACGCGCTCGAGGAACTCGTTCCACTTGAGCGGACGGTTGTCGAGCGCGCTCGGCAGACGGAAGCCGTGCTCGACCAGGGTGCGCTTACGGGACGCGTCGCCCTCGTACATCGCGCCGATCTGCGGCACGGTCACGTGCGACTCGTCGATCACGACGAGGAAGTCCTCGGGAAAGTAGTCGATGAGACAGTGCGGCGCCTCGCCCGGCTGGCGCTGGTCGATGTGCCGCGAGTAGTTCTCGATGCCGCTGCAGAAGCCGATCTGCTCCATCATCTCCAGGTCGAAGGTGGTGCGCATGCGCAGGCGCTGGGCCTCCAGCAGCTTGCCCTCGCGCTCGAGCTGCTCCAGACGCTCCGCGAGCTCCACCTTGATGGTCTTGATCGCCGCGTGCATGCGCTCCTGGCCGGCCACGTAGTGCGAGCCGGGGAACACCGACACGGCATCCATCTTCTTCACCACGTCGCCGGTGAGCGGATGCAGGCTGTACAGCCCCTCGATCTCGTCGCCGAACATCTCGATGCGGATCGCGAGTTCCTCGTACATCGGGATGATCTCGATGGTGTCGCCGCGCACCCGGAAGTTGCCGCGGGAGAAGTCCACGTCGTTGCGCTGATACTGCATCGACACGAACTTGCGGATGAGCGCCTCGCGGTTGATCTTCATGCCCACCTGCAGCGCCATCATGGCGTCCAGGTACTCCTCGGAGCTGCCGAGGCCGTAGATGCAGGAGACCGTGGACACGACGATCACGTCGCGCCGGCTGAGCAGAGAGTTGGTGGTGGAGTGACGCAGCCGCTCCACCTCCGCGTTGACCGAGGAGTCCTTCTCGATGAAGGTGTCGGTCTGCGGAACGTAGGCCTCCGGCTGGTAGTAGTCGTAGTACGAGACGAAGTACTCCACGGCGTTGTTGGGCATGAGTTCGCGAAACTCGTTGGCGAGCTGGGCGGCGAGGGTCTTGTTGTGCGCGAGCACGAGGGTGGGTCGCTGCACGGCCTCGATGAGCCAGGCGGTGGTGGCGGACTTGCCGGTTCCCGTGGCGCCGAGCAGCACGACATCCGTCTCGCCGGCGTTGATTCGGCCCGTGAGTTCGGCGATCGCCGCGGGCTGGTCGCCGCTCGGCGTGTAGTCGCTGATCACCTCGAATGGGCGCACGGAACGTGTCGGTTGCATGCTTCAAGCTTAGGCAGCGCCACTGACAACGAGCCCGGATTGCGCCGTGGGCATAACGGTCGGGCGGCGGCCCAGGTCGATGCGATTGGCACTCGGGATGCCGGCGGTCGCCTGGTGGGTCACCAGCACCGTCACCCGGTCGTGGAGCGCCATGACCAGGTCGGCGATGAGCTGCTCGGCCGCCTCCTCGTCCAGGTGTGCGGTCGGCTCGTCGAGCAGCACCACGTCGGCCCGGGTGAGCAGCGTGCGTGCCACGGCCACCCGCTGACGCTCGCCGCCCGACAGCGAACTGCCCTCGGCGCCGATCGCCGTGTCCAGTCCGTTCGGCAGCCGGTCGAGCAGCGGACCGAGCCCCACCCTGGTGAGCACGCTCGTCATCTCCGCGGTGTCCGGGGCGTCGTCCCTGCCCCGCGCGATGAGGAGGTTTGCGCGCAGGGTGGAGTTGAACAGGTGTGCCTCCTGCGGGCACCAGCCGATGCGGCGGCCGAGGGACAGGGCATCCATTGCCGCGGCATCCCGCCCGTTGATCTCGAGCCGGCCGGTCACCGGGCGCAGCTGGGCGAGCAGCACGGCCAGCATCGTGGACTTTCCGGACCCGGACGGCCCGGTCACCACGAGCCACTCCCCCGAGCGCACCTCGGCGTCGACGCCCGTGAACACCGGGCCGGAACCCGGCCAGGCGGCCGAGACGCCCCGGAGCGCGAGGCTCGTGATGCGCTCGGGCGGCACGGCACCGGCGGCCCGGTCGACCTCGGAGGGCTCGGTCACGGCGGACACCCGGGCGAGCACCGCGCGCAACGACGGCCACTGCTGGGCGGCGGCCACGAGGTCGAGCAGCGGGTCGATGAGCGCGAGCGGGGTGAGCGCCAGCACGGCGACAAGTTCCGGCCGCAGGGTGCCTCGGGCCACCGCGAGGGCGGTCACAGGCAGCACCAGCACCGCCGCCGCGCAGCACGACAGCACCACGATCGCCGAGCCGAGGCCGAGCGCCCACGCGCCGCGCCTGGCCTGCTCGCTAGCCTGGGCATCCAGCCGCCGCAGCTGCCGGCGCAGCCTGCCGTCGACGCCGTTGACGCGCAGGTCGGCCGCCGCCCCCAGCATCGCCGCGAAACGTCGGAGCACGCGCGACCGCAGCGCCTGCTGGGCGCGGCTTGCCGAGCTGTCGGCGAGGATCGCGGCGGTCGGCGCGAGAACGAGCCCGGCGACGGCCAGCCCGAGGAAGATAGGCAGCGTGCGCGGTTCGATCAGGCCGAGCGCCGCGATCGTCGCGACGACGGTGAGCGCGCCCACGACCAGCGGAAGCACCGCCCGGATGGACAGGTCGCGCACCCGGTCCACGTCTCGTACCAGCCGCTCGAGCGCGCTCCCGCCGCTGAGCAGCGAGCGGTCACGCAGGCCCCGGTCGGCGAGGGCGGTCCAGAGCCGCGCCCGCAGTTCGGTGACGGCGGAGAAGACGGCGCTGTGGCTGAGCAGCCGGTCCGAGTACCGCAGCACGGCCCGGCCGATGCCGAAGAACCGCACCCCCACGATCGCCACGAGCAGGAACATGATGGGCGGATGCTGGCTCGCCCGCACGATCAGCCAGCCGGAGAGGGCGGTGAGCGCGATCGCAAAGAGCGACGCGAGAGTGCCGAGAAGCACGGCGCCGAGCACCCGGCCGACGACGGGGCGGAGGAAGGACGCGAGGGCGCGGCCGGTACGGGCGGGCGACGTCTCCGCCAGGAAGGGCGGCCGGCGTGGCGCCTCGTCGGCCCCGGCGGGCAGTTCGAGGCCCACGGATGACGCGCGACCGCCCCGGCCGAGAGGCACCAGGGTGTCGGCCAGGTCGCGCACCCGCGCATCGTGGGAGGCGACGATCACCGTGGCCGAGCCGCGCAGCCCGGCGATCTCGGCCACCACGAGGGCGGCGCTCGCCCGGTCGAGGTGCGCGGTGGGCTCGTCGAGCAGCACCAGGGTGGCCCCCGCGCGCACCCGCAGCAGCACCCGGGCGAAGGCCACCCGCCGCAGCTCCCCCGGGCTGATCAGGCTGGGGTCGGCGTGCTCCAGGCGCACCAACCCGAGGCGGCGCAGCACGCCGTGCACGGCCGCTGCGGGCGTCTCGTCGCCGGAGTAGAGGGCGAGCTCCTCGCCGACGGTCGCCGCGGCGACCCGCGGATGCTGCGGAAGCCACGCGATCCGCCCGGGCTCCACCCCGGTGACGGTTCCGCTCACGCTGACGCCGGCGCCCGTGACGAGCCTGTCGGCGAGCACGGCGAACACCGTGGACTTGCCCGCGCCGCTCTGCCCGTCGAGCACGGTGATCTGTGCGGTCGGCGCCTCGAAGTGCAGCGCGTTCACGCTCGGCGCGCCGCGATCCCCGAATCGCACGGTCAGCCCCTCGACGCGCACCGGGCACGGCCCGGCGGAGACGAGCCGGTCGCCGGGGCGGCGGGCGAGCATCCGCTCCACCCGGGTGAGGGCCTCTCGGCCGTCCTGGGAAGCGTGGAAGGCCGTGCCGATCACCCGCAGCGGGGTGAAGCACTCCGGGGCGAGAACGAGAATGAGCAGCCCGAGTTCGAGGGACAGGTCGCCGACCACGAGGCGCACCCCGATGAAGACCGCGACCACGGCCACCGAGATGGTGGCGATGAGTTCCAGGGCGAGCGAGGAGAGGAACGCCGTCTTCAGGGTCTCCACGGTGCGGCTGCGGTACCGGTCCGAGATGCTCCGCAGCGACTCGGCCTGCTCGTGGGCGCGACCGAGGCCGACGAGCACCGGCAGCCCGCGCGCGAGCTCCACCAGGTGGTCGGAGAGCCGGGCCAGGGCATCCGTCGCCGCGGTCACCCTCTCGCGGGTGTGCAGCCCGATCAGCGCCATGAACACGGGGATGAGCGGCACGGTGAGCACGATCACCACGGCGCTCACCCAGTCGGCGAAGAGGATGCGCGCCCCGACGATGAGCGGCACGGTCGCGGCGGTCACGAGCGCCGGCAGGAACACCGTGAAGTACTTGTCCAGCTCGTCCAGGCCGTCGGTGGCGAGCGTCACGACCGAGCCGGTGGGGCCGCCGGAGCCGCGCTCGCCCATGGCGTGTTCCGCGAGCTGGGCACGCAGCCGTTCCTTGGCCCCCAGCATCGCACGGGCGGAGACCACGCGGTGCACCCAGGCGACTCCCGCGCGCAGGACGCCGGCGGCGAGGCCCCAGCCGAGAGCGGACATCCACGCGGTACCGCCGCCGATCACGCTCACGATGCCGGCCGCCAGCGCAGTGGCCAGCACGATGAGCGCCCCGGCCTTGAGGGCACTGAGGAGCCCGAGCAGGTAGAGCGTGGGCCGATTGAGGGCGCTCAGGCCGGCGAACGGCGAACGGGACGCTGCCTCGGACGCGGGCTGGGTCACGGTCTCGGCCGCACGGCCGCCGTCACCGGGTGGGCCTGCGGAATCTGCGCGGCGCCGATCCGCTTGCGGAACACCCAGTAGGTCCAGCCCTGGTAGGCCAGCACGAGCGGGATGCCGAGGCAGGCCACGATGCTCATCACGCCGAGCGTGTACGGAGACGACGACGCGGTGGCCACCGTGAGGTCGAACCTCGGGTCGATCGTGGACGGCAGCACCACCGGGTACGACGCGAGGAAGATCGCCGCCATTCCGGCGACCAGGAAGCCGCCGAACCCGACGAACGACCAGCCCTCCCGCCCCACCCGGGTGGCGCGCCAGGCCACGGCGGCGGCCCCGAGCATCGGCAGCACCAGGATCCAGCTCGTCAGGCTTCCCCGCTGCAGTTGCACGGCGAGCACCCACACCGCGAGCGGCACGAGGGCCATCAGTCCGGCGCGTCCCGCGAAGGAGCGCGCGCCGATGCGCACCTCGCCCTCCGTCTTGAGCGCCAGGAAGGCCGCGCCGTGCACGAGGCTGAAGCCCACGAAGGCCAGGCCGCCGAGCAGGGCGTAGCCGTTCAGCCAGGCGAAGGCGCCCCCGACCCGGTCGCCGTTCGCGTCGATCGGCAGGCCGGTGGTCGTGAGCGCGAGGGTCGCGCCGATGCCGAACGAGGCCACGAGGGAGCCGAGGCCGAGAGCGACGTCCCAGCCCCTCGTCCAGCGCCGCGACGATCCCTTGCCGCGGAACTCGATGGCCACCGCCCGGAAGATCAGGGCGAGCAGCACGACCACCAGCGGAAGGTAGAGCGCCGAGAAGAGCGAGGCGTACCAGAGCGGGAAGGCCGCGAAGGTCGCCCCGACCGCCGTGATCAGCCACACCTCGTTGCCGTCCCAGATCGGACCGATGGCGTTGAGCATCACCCGCCGCTGGGTCTCGGTTCGCGCGGAGAAGAGAATGTGCATCCCGACCCCGAAGTCGAAGCCCTCCAGGAAGAGGTATCCGGTCCAGAGCACCGCGATCACGGCGAACCAGACGGTGGGCAGTAGTTCCATGGGAGTTCCTTGGTCTGTTCTGTCGAAGCGAGTGGGTTAGTAGGCGAAGGCGAGAACGTCGCCCGAGGTGGGCTCGTCGTCCTTCGGGCCCGGCTCGGCCAGCTCGGGCAGGGCGCTCGCGACTCCCCCGCGCACGTACTTCACGAGCAGCCGCAGCTCGAACACCATGAGCACCGCGTAGACGATGGTGAACGCCGAGACCGAGAAGAGGATCTCGCCGAAGCTCACCCCGGGAGACACCGCGGCGGCGGTGAACATGAATACCCCGTCGACGCCGCTGGGGTTCGGCGCCACCACGAAGGGCTGCCGGCCCATCTCGGTGAAGACCCAGCCGGCCGAGTTGGCGGCGAAGGGAGCGAGGATGCCCGCGATGGCGAGTTGCATGAGCCAGCGCTGTCGCGGCACGGTCCCCTTGCGAGTGAACCAGAGGGCCACGGCCGCGGCGAAGGCGGCGGCGCCCCCGAAGCCGATCATCAGCCGGAAGCCCCAGTAGGTGACCTCCATGATCGGCAGGTAGTCGATCGCCTGCCCGGCCCGGGCGCCGTACTTCGGGTCGTCGGGCAGCGTGGTGCCGTACTTCGCCTGGTACTCGGGAATCAGCTCGTTGATGCCCTTGATGTCCGTGGTGAAGTCGCCGTGGGCCAGGAAGGAGAGCAGGCCGGGGATCTCGATCACCGGGGTCACGTCGTCGCAGTTCTTGGAGCCGAGCTTGCCCACCGAGAGCACCGAGAAGCTCGTGCCGGTGTGGCAGGCCCCCTCGGCCGCCGCCATCTTGAGCGGCTGCTGCTGGAACATGAGCTTGGCCTGGTAGTCGCCGGTGAGCGCGACCCCGCCGAACGCGACCATGGCCACGACGGCACCGATACGCAGTGACGCGATCCACACGCCGTGGTCCGCGCGATCGCGGCCCGGGATGCCGGGGGCCTCGCCGGGCACGACCCGGCCGGCGGCATCCACCGTGTCGATCCCGTCCCGGCGCCGCTGCCACAGCTGGTACCAGGCGATGCCGAGCAGGAACGCCCCGCCCACGCCGAGCGACCCGAAGATGGTGTGGGTGAACGCCGCGATTGCCGTGTTGTTCGTGAGCACGGCCCAGACATCCGTCATCACCGGCCTGCCGTTCTTCAGCACGACGCCCACCGGATGCTGCATCCAGGAGTTGGCCACGATGATGAAGTAGGCGGACACCACCGACCCGAGCACCGCGATCCACAGGCAGGCGAGGTGGATGCGCTTGGGCAGCTTGCCCCAGCCGAAGATCCACAGGCCGAGGAAGGTCGACTCCACGAAGAACGCCAGCAGTGCCTCCATCGCGAGCGGCGCCCCGAACACGTCGCCCACGAAGCGGCTGTACTCGCTCCAGGCGAGGCCGAACTGGAACTCCTGCACGAGGCCGGTGGCCACCCCGAGGATGAAGTTGATCAGGTAGAGCTTTCCCCAGAACTTGGTCATGCGGTAGTAGCGCACGTTTCCGGTGCGGTGCCAGGCGGCCTGCATGATCGCCACGAGCGGACCGAGACCGATCGTGAGCGGCACCATCCAGAAGTGGTAGACGGTGGTGATTCCGAACTGCCAACGCGCTATGAGCAGCGGGTCGATGGCCTCCACGTGATCCTCCGATTGACGGCGAGAATGATTTCTACGGTTTGTAGAATAGTGCTCTTCTACCGGATGTAGAAATCGTCTTCTACGCGGGGTAGAATGTTGGCATGGCGACACTCGGCGAACTCGAACGATCGGTCATGGACCTGCTCTGGGACTCCGAGACCCCGATGACTTCGGGCGAGATGCGCGACGGCCTCGCCGCGAGCGGTGCCACCGGCGCAGCCAAGGACCTCGCCGTGACGACCGTGCTCACCGTGCTCTCCCGCCTCGAGGCCAAGGGCTTCGTCACCCGCGAACGCGACTCCCGCCCGCACCTCTACCGCGCGTCGATGAGCCGCGCGAACCACATGGCCGAGCTCATGCACGAGGTGCTGGGCGCCGCGCCGGACCGCGAGGCGGTGCTCGCGCGATTCGTGGGGCAGGTGACGCCGAGCGAGGCGGAGACGCTCCGCCGCATCCTCGCCGGCAACTGACCGGAGTGCCCACCTGGCTCGCCCTCGCCGCGCTGGCGCTCGTGCTCGCGTGGCCGGTGCCCATCCTGCTCTCCCGCGCGCAGTGGCCGTCCCACGCCCCGGGCACCGCGCTCGTGGTCTGGCAGGCCATCGCTCTCACCGGTGGCCTGTCGATGATCGGCGCCCTGCTCACCTATGGGCTCGAACCGTTCGGCACCAGCCTCGTCGACGGCCTCGTCGCCCTGCCCGCGGTGCTTGCCGGGGCGCCCCTTCCGGCGGGTGTGGCGTTCGGGCAGATGTTCGCCCTCTCCGGTGCGATCCTGCTCGGCATCCACCTGCTGCTCAACCTCGCCACCACCTTCGTGCGGGCCGAGCGGTCGCGTCGACGCCACCTGCAGCTCGTCTCGCTCCTCAGCGACCCGATGCCCGAGCAGCCGAACGCGAGGCTGATCGACTCGGAGGCGCCCGTCGCCTACTGCCTGCCGGGCACCACGCGGTCGGTCACCGTGCTCTCCGCCGGGCTCACCGCCCTGCTCGACCGGGAGCAGTTGCGCGCGGTGGTCGCGCACGAGACGGCGCACGCGACCCAGCGCCATCACATCGTGCTGCTGGCATTCCGCGCCTGGCGCGGCTCGCTGCCCTGGTTCCCGATCGCGACGCGGGCGCTCGACGCCGTGGCCATCCTCGTGGAGATGCTCGCCGACGACCAGGCCCTCCGCGCCGTGTCGAGGGAGACCCTGGTGCGATCGATCGCCCTCGTGGCCTCCGCCTCCGTTCCCGTCGCCGACACCGAGCCCGGTCCGGCCGCCGCCGACGGCAACAACTCCTTCGCGGACGACAGCCCGGCGGCGAGCAGGCGCATCGCGCGTCTCATCGACGGCCGGCCCGCCCTCGCCTGGCCGACCCGGCTCGCGGCGATCGCCGGCGGGTTCGCCCTCGTGGCCGTGCCGACGGTGCTGCTGCTCCTGCCGGCCGTGGGCTGAGCCGCGCGCTCAGTTCGCCGGATGCGGCAGAGACTCCCAGAGGGCGTCGGCCTGCTGCAGCGTCTCCTCGAGCGTTCCGTTGCTGTCGATCACGACATCCGCGATGGCGAGGCGCTCGGTGTCCGTCGACTGGGAGTTGAGCCGGTGGACGGCCTCCTCACGGCTGAGGCCGCGCAGCTCGACGAGCCGCCGGGTGCGGGTCTCGGTGCTCGCATTCACCACCACGATGAGGTCGAAGGCGTGGTAGTCCTTGTCGCGTGACGCCTCCACGAGCAGCGGCACGTCGTACACGACGACGGCGTTCGGATCGCGGCTGGCGGCCTGCGCGAACAGGCGCTGGGAGAGCTCCTTGATGGCGGGGTGGGTGATCGCGTTGAGCGCGACCCGTGCCTCCGGGTCGGCGAAGATGATGGCGCCGAGGGCCGCGCGGTCGAGCGACCCGTCCGGAGCGACCACCGAGGGGCCGAACCTCTCGGCTATCGCCGCGAGCCCGGGCGTGCCCGGTTCGACCACCTGACGGGCGAGAACGTCCGCATCCACGTGCACGGCCCCGTGCTCGGCCAGCCGTCTGGCGACCACGGTCTTTCCGGATGCGATGCCGCCTGTGAGGCCGATGAGATACACGCGAGCAATGCTAGCCGTCGCCTGCCGGCTGTCGGCGACACCCTCGCCGGGCCGGTTCGGACGATCCGGGCCAGCACGCCGGCCCGGAAGGTCCGCAACGGCCCGGATCGGGCCGCCGGCCGGTTAACGCCGGAACGGCCGGACCCGTGAGGATCCGGCCGTTCCGTTGCTCGAATTAGGAGTTCGAGGAGAGCTTCTCGCGAAGAGCGGCGAGAGCCTCGTCGTCGGCGAGGGTTCCCGCAGACTCGGAGTCGCTCGAGAAGGAGGAACCAGCAGAGGCCGGCGCGTCGGAGATGTTCTCGTCGGCGGTCGAAACCTGCGTCGTGTGGGCCTCCCAGCGCGCCTGGGCCGCAGCGTAGTCCTGCTCCCACTTCTCGCGCTGGGACTCGAAGCCCTCTTTCCACTCGTTG
>NZ_JAYSJZ010000091.1:0-31609 GCF_043726815.1 Lacisediminihabitans sp. | reverse complement strand
GTTTGGCGCCAGAATTGCCCACTCACCGGCGAAGGGGCCCCCGGAGACACTCAGCGCGGAGTGCCTCCAGAGAAACGTGCCGGATGCCGGAGCCGCTAGACGAGCGACTCCCGCCACGCCGCGTGCAGCTTCGAGAACCGACCGGTGCCGGCGATGAGGTCGCGCGGCGTCCCGTCCTCCACGATCATCCCGTGCTCCATCACCAGCACGCGGTCGGCGATCGCGACCGTGGACAGGCGGTGCGCGATGATGATCGCGGTGCGGTCGGCGAGCAGCGTCTGCAGGCCCTCCTGCACGAGGCGCTCGGACGGGATGTCTAGGGACGCCGTCGCCTCGTCCAGGATCAGCACCACCGGGTTGGCCAGGAACGCACGCGCGAACGAGATCAACTGGCGCTGCCCGGCCGAGACCCGGCCGCCTCGCTTGTTCACATCCGTGTCGTAGCCGTCGGGCAGCGACTGGATGAACTCGTGCGCACCCACCGCCTTCGCCGCGGCCACGATCTCCTCGATCGTCGCCTCCGGCTTGCCGAGGGCGATGTTGTCGCCGACCGAGCCCGAGAACAGGTAGGCCTCCTGCGTCACCATCACGATCGCGCGGCGCAGGTCCTTGGGGTGCAGCCGGCGCAGGTCGACGCCGTCGAGCGAGACGACGCCATCCGACGGGTCGTAGAACCTCGAGATGAGCTTCGCCAGGGTCGACTTGCCGGCTCCGGTCGATCCGACCAGGGCGATCGTCTGCCCCGCCGGAATGTCGAGGTCGAAGTGCGGAAGCACCACGCGCCCGGCGTTGTACGCGAACTCCACGCCCTCGAACCGCACGCTGCCCTTCGCCTGCCAGAGGTCGATCGGGCGCGTCGGATCCGGCACACTCGGCTGCTCCTCGAGCACGCCCGAGATCTTCTCGAGCGCGGCCGCGGCCGACTGGTAGGAGTTGTAAAACATCGCCATCTCCTGCGCTGGCGCGAAGAACGACCGGGTGTAGAGCAGCGCCGCGAGCAGCACGCCGATCGCGATGCCGCCCTGCGCCACCCGCAGTCCGCCGACGAGCAGCACGACGCCGAGCGCGACGTTGCCGATGAGCACGAGGCCGGGGTCGAGCACGCCGAACAGGCGGATGGTGCGCATGTTCGCCAGCCGATAGTCCTCCACGTAGCCGGCGAACTCCTTCTCGTTGCGGTCCTCCTTGCGGAACGCCTTGACGGCGCGCATGCCCGTCATCGTCTCGACGAAGTGCACGATGAGCCTGGCCGAGGTGGTTCTCGTCGCGCGGAAGGCCTTCTGCGAGCGGGTCTGGAACCAGCGCACGAGGAACCACAGCGGCACGAGCGAGCCGAACAGCACCAGTCCGCTCACCCAGTCGATGGAGAACAGCGCCACGGCGATGAACACCATGTAGAGGCCGCCCTGAACGAGCTGGTTGATGCCGGAATCGAGAAGCTCGCGGATCGAGTCGAGGTCGCTCGTCTGGCGCGCGATGATGCGCCCGGACGTGTAGCTCTCGTGGAACTCGAGGCTCAACCGCTGGGTGTGCAGGAACACGCGCTTGCGCAGGTCGATCAGGATCGCCTGGCTGATGCGCGCGGTCAGCACCGTGTACCAGGCGATGAGCACGGCCCCGATGATGCCGGTGAACAGGTAGGCGAAGACCGCGAAGCCGAGGGGCACCCAGTCCTGCTTGACCAGCGCCGGCAGGCCGGAGTCGATCCCGTACGCGATGAGCGCCGGTCCCGCGACCTGCGCCGCCGTGCTCACCACGACCACGGCGATGGTGAGACTCACCCGCACCCAGAGGGGACGCAGGAGGGTGCCGAGCAGGCGCAACGAACGGTCGCGGATCTGCTTGCTCTCCGATTTGGTGAAGTCGCTGCGCTCTTCGCCGGTAACTCCGGTGACGCTCATGCGCCTGCCCTTTCCTCTAGTGGCTGTTCCGCCGGTCGGGCCGCATCGACCCGTTCCCGGCGTTCCTCGTCTTCCAGGCTCGAAATCACGAACCGGTAGTGGTCGCTCGTGCCCAACAGCTCCTGGTGCCGACCGACGGCGGTGATTCGGCCGCCCTCGAGCAGCGCGACCCGGTCGGCAAGCATGACCGTGGATGGTCGGTGGGCCACGATGAGCGCGGTGGTCGAGGCGAGCACGCGCCGCAGCGCGGCCTCGACCAGGGCCTCCGTGTCCACGTCGAGCGCCGACAGCGGGTCGTCGAGCACGAGCACCTCGGGCCTCGCCGCGACGGCACGGGCGAGGGCGAGCCGTTGGCGCTGGCCACCGGAGAGGCTCAGCCCCTCCTCGCCCACCGTCGTGTCGATTCCGTCCGGAAGCTGGTAGACGAAGCCGGCCTGGGCGATGTCGATCGCCTCGGCCAGGTCCTCGTCCGTGGCATCCGGGCGACCCAGCAGCACGTTGTCACGCACCGACGCCGAGAACAGGGTCGCATCCTCGAACGCCATCGACAGGTGGGTGCGCAGATCGGACAGGCTCAGGTCACGGATGTCCACGCCGTCGAGCCGGATCGCGCCGCCCGTCACGTCGTAGAGCCGCGTGGTGAGCGAGGTGATCGTCGACTTGCCGCTGCCGGTGAGCCCGACGAGCGCCATCGTCTCCCCCGGCTCCAGCTCGAGGCTGACCCCGTCGAGCAGGTCCGCGTACTGGGCGGGAGAGTCCTGGTAACGGAAGTGCACGTCGTCGAACACGAGTCGTCCCTGGGGCGCCGCGATGGTCTTGGGGTGCTCCGGATCGATGATCGGGTTCGGGGCATCCATCACCTCGAAGAACCGGTCGGCGGCCGTGCGGGTGTCGAACGTCATCGACAGCAGGAAGCCGATCGACTCGACCGGCCACCTCAGCACGGTCGCCGTGGCGAAGAAGGCCACGAGCTGGCCGACGGTGAGCTCGCCGCCCGCCGCCAGGCACACGCCGGCGAGCAGGCAGAGCGCGAACGTCACGTCCGGCACCAGCAGCAGCCAGAGCCAGATTCCCGCGATCGCCTTGGCCTTCTCGATCTCGGTTCCGCGCAGGTCTTCCGCCTGCGAAGCGAAGTTCTTCAGCGCGTGCTGCCCGCGACCGAAGGCCTTGAGCACCCGGATGCCGTGCACCGACTCCTCGACAGCCGTCGCGAGGTCGCCGGCCTGGTCCTGGCTGCGGCGCGCGACCGCGGAGTACTTGTTCTCGAAGAGGTACCCGTAGATCCAGAGCGGGATCGAGCAGACCACGAAGATCAGCCCGAGGATCCAGCTGATCGAGATCAGGAAGAAGAACCCGATGAAGATGGTGATCACGTTGACGACGAGCAGCACGGTGCCGAAGGAGATCCAGCGCCGGATGAGGTTGAGGTCGCTCACCACTCGGGAGAGCAACTGCCCGCTCGCCCAGCGGTCGTGGAAGCTCACCGGAAGCTCCTGCAGGCGCTTGTAGAGCGCGTTGCGCATGTCGGCCTCCACCATCGTGCCCGGCTGGAGTACGAACCAGCGGCGGAACCAGATCATGATGGCCTCGAGCACACCGAGTCCGAGCACCGCGGCCACCGGCCACCAGATCTGGCTCGAGTCACCACTCTGCAGCGGTCCGTCCACGAGCGAGCGCAGCACCTGCGGGATGAGCAGGGCCACGAGCGCGGCGACGAGTGCCACGACCATCCCGAGGTAGATCCGGGGCATTGCCGGTTTTGCATAGGGGTAGAGACGAAGTATCGAGGCAAAGGTGCCCTGGCGTTTTGGGTCTGCAGACACAGTGATTCCTTGGATGCGGGGGTCGTGGACGTGCACGAACCGAGATTGTTGAGCGTGGGAGGGGGTGAGCCGGATGCTTCTGGCAGAGGGCCGCGATGGGCCCGTCGTCTACCGGTTCCTGGCTGGCGTCATGGACGGGCGGACGGCGACACGCTTCGCGCCTGCAGTTGCGAGAAAGGTGTAGATCATGGCGTCCTCCTGGGCACGTATGTTTTTCACTCTGGTTATGGCCACGCCCGCCTCCCACCCTCTCGGGGAGCGACGACCGAACAGCCTTACAGAATATCCCGACCCCCTTCGATCCCACAAGGGGATGCCGCAAACGGGGGCGCAAAAACCTCGCGGCGACTATCTACCGCACGCGCACGGAGAGGCAGGTGACGCATCCCTCGAGCTTCTCGAACTCGCTGATGTCCACCGTGACCACGCGGTAGCCGAGGTCGGCGATGAGCGCGGCGCTCGCCGGGGCGGAGGACGCCATCAGCACGGTGTCCGGCGCCAGCGTCACGACGTGCGCCCCGCCCTCCTCGGGCATCGCGAGAAAGCGGTCGAAGATCGCCGGGTCGTCGACCACGGGCGGGTAGCCGATCACGGTGCCGTCGGGGAGCGCCGTCACCGCGCTCTTGAGGTGCAGCGCCTTCGTCACCGGCACCGCCACGACGCTGTACCCGAGCGGCGCGACGATCGCCCGCAGCTGGCGGATGCCCTCGGCGTTGGTACGGCCGCCTCGCCCCACGTACACGGTCGTGCCCACCTTGAGGACGTCCCCGCCGTCGAGGGTGCCCGGCAGCGCGATCCGTTCGACCCGCAGACCGGCTTCGCGCACCGTGGCCTCCGCGCCCGCGATCTCGCCGCGGCGGGACTCGGCGCCGGGGCTCGTGATCACGGCCGTGTCGCCGAACAGCACCACGGCATCCTCGATGAACACCGAGTCGGCGAGCGAGTTCGCGACCGGAACCTCCACGATGTGCCAGCCGTTGTCGGCGAAGGCGGCCACATAGGCGTCCCACTGGTCGTTCGCCAGGTCGGTGTCGATGGCCGTGCGGTCGACGTGGGTGACCTCGCCCTCGGCGAGGTTGTCGGCCGGCGCCCGCACGAGGGCGACGCGCCGCTCGCCCGATCGCGCGGGGGCACCGATGACGCTGGTGAAGACCCACGCGCCCACGGTGAGGGTGGAGAGCACCGCGACGACGACGAAGACCAGATTCGGGCCGATGAGAGTTCCGAACAACTGCGTGAGGATGGACCCGGAGAGCACGGTCCCTCGCAGCACGATGGTGAGCGCGGTGCCCACCAGGGCGGCGACGATGCCGGCGACGAGCGCCGCGACGAGCCTCACATACCAGTAGCGGTATACGCCGACGACGCCGAAGATGGCGAGAACCACGAACACACACAGGCTCGCGCCGAGGAAGTAGTCGCCGAGCTGCACGAGAGTGGCGGAGTCCGCTCCCGCTCCCACGAAGAAGAGCAGCACCGTCACCGCCTGGGTTGTGACGGCCACCGCGAGGGCCGACAGCACGGCGGCGGCGAGGGTACGCAGGGAGGGAACGGGTCTGGCAATTGCGGTCATGGGAGACGACCCTATCCCGTTCCGTCCGACCCTCGACCGATGCGGGCCGCGCCGCCCCGGCCGCCCAATCCCCCACTCAACCGTCACCAACTGCTGCCTGAAGGGCCCCAGCGAGCAGTTACTGACGGACGAGTGGCAGATGCCGCGACAGGTGAGCACTCCGCCCCACTCAACCGGCCGACCCGGCGTCTCGCGCTAGTGGTAGAAGTGGCGCTCGCCGGTGAAGTACATCGTGACGCCGGCCTTCTTCGCCGCCGCGATCACCTCTTCGTCCCGCACCGAGCCGCCTGGCTGCGCGACGGCCCGCACGCCGGCCTTGAGCAATATCTCGAGCCCATCGGCGAACGGGAAGAACGCGTCGGATGCCGCCACCGAGCCGAGCGCGCGGTCCCCCGCGCGGTCGACGGCGAGCCGACAGGAGTCCACGCGGTTGACCTGGCCCATGCCCACCCCCACCGACGCGCCGTCGTCGGCGAGCAGGATGGCGTTGGACTTCACCGCGCGCACCGCACGCCAGGCGAACTCGAGGTCGGCGCGCGTGGCGTCATCCGCCTCGTTCCCGGAGACGAGCTGCCAGGAGTCCGAGCTGAACTCGTCGAACACGTCCGGCTGCTGCACGAGCAGCCCGCCGCTGATCTGCTTGAACTCCACGTCGTCGCGGTGGTAGCCGGCCGGAAGCTTGAGCAGCCGCAGGTTCTTCTTGGTCTTGAGAAGCTCGAGCGCCTCCTGGTCGAAGTCCGGGGCGATCACCACCTCGGTGAAGATGTCCTTCACGCGCTCGGCCATCTGGATGGTGACCGGGCGGTTCGCCGCGATCACTCCGCCGAACGCCGAGACGGGGTCGCACTCGTGGGCGCGGAGGTGCGCGGAGGCGATGGGGTCGCCGGCCCCACGCGCGACGGCGATGCCGCACGGCTGGGCGTGCTTGACGATGGCGACGGCCGGCTCGCTGAAGTCGTAGGCGGCGCGCAGGGCGGCGTCGGCGTCGACGTAGTTGTTGTACGACATCTCCTTGCCGTGCAGCTGGGTGGCCTGGGCGATCCCGGCTCCGCCCTCCGAGACGTAGAGCGACGCATCCTGGTGCGCGTTCTCGCCGTACCGAAGCACCTGGGAGAGGCTCGCCCGCACCTCGAAGACGTCGGCGGCCTCGGCCGCCTCTGGCAGGGGGTGCGCCGCGCGGATGCCGATGCTGCTGGCGAAGAACGCGGCCACCGCCGTGTCGTAGGCCGCGGTGTGGGCGAAGGCCTCGCCGGCGAGCCGCTGGCGCTGGGCGAGAGTCGTTCCGCCGAGCGTCACGGCCTTGATGATCTGCTGATAGCTCGCCGGTGACACCGCGATCGCCACGTTGGCGTGGTTCTTGGCGGCCGCGCGTACCATCGCCGGGCCGCCGATGTCGATCTGCTCGATGGCGTCATCGCCGGTGACCCCGGAGGCGACCGTCTCCACGAAGGGGTACAGGTTCACCACGACGAGCTCGAACGGTTCGATGCCGAGCTTCGCGAGCTGCACCTCGTGGCTCGCGAGCCTCAAGTCGGCGAGGATGCCGGCGTGGATGGCGGGGTGCAGGGTCTTGACCCGCCCGTCAAGCGACTCGGGGAATCCGGTGATCTGGGCGACCTCCGTGACCGGATGCCCGGCATCCGAGATCGTCTTGGCCGTCGACCCGGTGGAGACGATCTCGACCCCGGCCGTCGCGAGGGCGGAGGCGAGCTCGAGCAGCCCGGTCTTGTCGCTCACCGAGATGAGCGCGCGGCGGATGGGGATGGCGTCGCGGGAGCGGAATTCAGATGGGGCGTGGATGGGACCGCTCATGCGTGGGCGAGCTCCTCGAGGTTGATGGTTCCGTTGGCGATGTCGAGCACGGTCTGCACGAGCAGTTCGCGCTCGACGGGCTTGATGCGCTCGTGCAGGGTGGACTCGGTGTCGCCGGGCAGGATCGGCACCCGGCGCTGGGCGATGATCGGGCCGGCATCGACCCCATTGTCGACGATGATGATGCTCGCCCCGGTCTGGTCGACCCGGGCGGCGAGTGCGTCCCGCACGCCGTGGGCGCCGGGGAACTCGGGCAGGTAGGCCGGGTGCGTGTTGATGAGGTTGGGGCTGAGCGCGGCGATCACGCGCGGCGGCAGGAGCTTCATGAACCCGCTGAGGATCACCAGGTCGGGCTGCCACTGCCTGATCTGTTCGAGGATGGCGTCACCCCAGCTCTCCCGGTCCGGATAACTGGAGAGGGCGGCGGCGAAGGTGGGGATGCCGAAGGCCTCGGCGTGCCCGAAACCGTCGGCGTCGCGGTCGGCACCGACGGCGACGACCCGGGCGGGGAACTCCGCGTCTTCCGACGCTTCGAGGAGTGCGCGAAGGTTCGACCCGCCGCCGGAGATCAGGACGACCAATGAAAGCACCCCCCGAGCCTATCGCGCGTGAGCCGGGCGTCTTCGTCGCGGTCGCATCCCGCCCGGGGCCTCCCCTACTCGCGTTTCTCCGGAGGTCTGCGTATCTCAACCCGCGCTTCTCCGGAAGTCTGCGTCCAAAACGGGCGGTTCGGGCTCCTACCGGGCCGAAAACGCCCTCCAGAGGCCGAACCTCCGGAGAAGCGCGACTGCGGAGAAGCGCGGCTCCGGAGAAACGCGGGCGGGCGCGATCGGGCGAGCCCCCGTCAGGGTCGTGGCGGGCGGCCGACCAGCAGGCCGATCACGGCCGCCACACCGAATTCGAGCGCCGCGAACGCGCCGACGAGCAACGGCGACGGGCCGACATCCACGAGCCTGCCCGGCCCGGCGGCGCCGGCCGACGCCCAGGCGAGGAGACCGAGCGCGACGCCTCCGACCACCCCGATGAGCAGGCCGGTGCCGATCAGGATCCCGGCCGACGGACGGGCGTCGAGCGCCGCGACGAGCCGCGGGCGCGCCAGGATCGCGGCGAGGAAGCCGGCCAGAACCGGAATGAGGAGACCGAGAAAACCCCACGCGAACTGCCCGCTCGGCAGCGCGCCCAGGATGGGGATGGCCGGGATCGGCCCGAGGCTCGTGCCGAGCGGGCTCACCGCCGAACCGGTGCCGATCGAGAATCCGGGTCCGACAAGCCACGACGCGGCCCAGATCACGAGGTTCGGCAGGAAGGCGAGCTGTCCCACTGTGATCGCGATGCCGCCGAGCACCGCCGCGTGCACCCCCTCGTAGAGCGAGATGATCCTGGCGTAGCTCAGCAGCAGCAGCACGGCCACGAGCACGGCCGACACCGCCAGCACCACGGAGGCCGCCCCGAGACCCCCGGTGAGTGCCGCCGTCGCGACGGCGCGGGATCGCGGGCGGCCGCCCAGACGGTCCAGGAGGGAGCGCCCGGATGCCGTGCCCCGAACCGCCACCGACGTGCGCGAGCCGAGCACGAGTCCCACGAACAACCCGATCGCGAAGACGATGGTGGGCAGGAGCGCGCCCTGCCAGATCGACGGCCTCGCCGACGCGGTGAGGGTGCTGAGGGTGACGCCCAGCGAGAGCACGCCGAACGTCACGATCGCCGCGAGGA
Organism: Lacisediminihabitans sp.; assembly: GCF_043726815.1. NCBI lineage: Bacteria > Bacillati > Actinomycetota > Actinomycetes > Micrococcales > Microbacteriaceae > Lacisediminihabitans > Lacisediminihabitans sp. Next base: position 22,787 of record NZ_JAYSJZ010000091.1, on the reverse strand, counting down.
TGCCGAGGTAGTTGTGCGGGATCTCCCCGATCCTGCGCCCCGCCCGCGCCCCGAGCAGCACCGTCAGCAGGGCGAACCCGAGGGGGGCGATGGAGAGGATGAACGGGGCGCCGGCCCCCGCGAACCCGAGGCTCGCGGCGATCACCGGGTTGAGCGTCATCGTGACGTCCACACCGGAGCCCAGCAGCCAGATGTCGGCTGCCGCGCGCCAGAACACGATCCAGTCGATCTGCAGGCCGTACTGGAACGCCCAGAGGATCGTCAGCGGCACGAGGGAGATGCCGATGCCGATACCCACGACGAGGAGCGCCTCGAGAGCGGCGAAGAGAGTGGTGAGCGGACGATTCATACCGGTGGGAGCCTACCCGCGCCTCGCACGCCGACCGGCCCGCCCGCGCGGCGTTCCGGCAATCTCCCGGCCGAACTCGTGGTGCGGCCGCCCCGGTCAGCCGGCGAGTGCCCCCGCCAGCGACTGGAACAGCATCGCGGTGGATGTCGCCCCCGGGTCGAGGTGACCGGCGCTTCGCTCGCCGAGATAGCTGGCCCGCCCCTTGCGCGCCACGAGCGGGATGGTCGCCTCGCGGCCGGCCTCTGCGGCGGAGAACGCGGCCGCGGCCGCATCGGACACGCTCGCGCCGCCCGCCACGGCCGCGTCGAGCGCGTCGATGGCCGGCGACATCGCGTCCACCATGGTCTTGTCGTTGAGCTCGGCCTTGCCGCGGGCGATGACGCCCTCGAAACCGGCTCGGAGCGCCGCCGCGAGGGCGGCGCCGTCGAGCTCGGTCACGGCCCCGGCCGTCGTTCCGAAACGGAGGAAGAAGGTTCCGTAGAGCGGGCCACTCGCGCCGCCGACGGTGCTCACCATGGTCATGCCCACCGTCTTGAACAGCGCGTCGACCGCCTCGGGCGGGGCGGCACCGATCTTCTCCATGACCGCGGTCATGCCTCTCACCATGTTCACCCCGTGGTCGGCATCGCCGATCGCCGAGTCGAGCTCCGTGAGATAGGTGCGGTTCTCGGTGACGAGCGCGCTGAAACGCGAGAGCCAGTCGAGAAGCTGCGGGAGGGATGCGGTGCCGTCGCCCATGGCGCCTAGACCCCCCAGCGCAGGCCGGCGGTGTTCACCGGGGCGTCCCACAGGGTGAGGATCTCGTCGTCCGCCTTGAGCAGCGTCACGGAGCATCCGGCCATGTCGAGCGAGGTGATGTAGTTGCCCACGAGGTTGCGGGCGACCTGGACCCCGGCGGCGTCGAGAAGCTTCTTGACCTCTCCGTACATCAGGTAGAGCTCGATGAGGGGAGAGCCGCCCATGCCGTTGAGCATCACGATGTTGGGGCCTCCCGTGAAGTCGAGGTCCGCGAGGATCGGTTCCACGAGCTGACGGGCGATCTCGGCGGCCCCGGCGAGCGGCACGCGGTGGCGCCCGGGCTCGCCGTGGATGCCGACGCCCATCTCCATCATGTCGTCCGGCAGGTCGAAGGTGGGCTTGCCCGCCGACGGCACCGTGCAGCTCGTGAGGGCCATCCCCATGGAGCGCCCGGCGGCATTCACCCGACGGGCGAGGTCGGCGACGCTCGTGAGGTCGCGGCCCTCTTCCGCCGCCGCACCGACGATCTTCTCGAGCAGCACCGTCACGCCGACGCCTCGGCGGCCCGCCGTCCAGGTGGAGTCCTCCACCGCGACGTCGTCGTTGGTCACCACGGACTCCACCTTGATGCCGGACTCCGCCTCCGCCAGCTCGGCGGCCATCTCGAAGTTCATCACGTCGCCGGTGTAGTTCTTCACGATGTGGAGCACGCCGGCGCCCGCGTCGACGACCTTGGTCGCCTCCTGCATCTGGTCCGGCGTGGGGGACGTGAACACCTCGCCGGCGCACGCCGCGTCGAGCATCCCGAGACCGACGAATCCTCCGTGCAGAGGCTCATGCCCAGACCCGCCGCCGGAGATGAGCCCGACCTTGCCCGCCCTGGTCTTCTCGCCCCGGTAGATGATGCGGTTCACGTGGTCGACGTTGAGTTCCGGATGGGCCGCCGCGACGCCGACCAGCGAGTCGGCAAGCACATTCGACGGGTCATTGATGAGCTTCTTCACGATGAAACCTCTTCCTCGAGTTCTCTCGCTCCGGCCTCCCGGCACCGATGCCGCAGAGCGCTGTCGCAGGGTAAGGCGACAGTTCACTACAACGCTAGACCGCGCGCCGCCCGCGCGCCACAAACGTGAGGAAACAGTGGGTGGAGGGGTCCGTCCCGCACAACCCACTGTGCCCCCGTCGCTCACACGACGGGGGCACTGTTGCCTTCGGCGGCCCGAGGCTACAGGCTCGCGAGCACCTCGCGCATGAGGGTGGCGGTCTCGCTCGGCGTCTTGCCGACCTTGACCCCGGCGGCCTCGAGGGCCTCCTTCTTGCCCTGCGCGGTGCCGGCCCCGGAGGACACGATCGCGCCGGCGTGGCCCATCGTCTTGCCTTCCGGTGCGGTGAATCCGGCGACGTAGCCCACGACGGGCTTGGTCACGTGCGCCTTGATGTAGTCGGCAGCACGCTCCTCAGCGTCCCCGCCGATCTCGCCGATCATCACGATCGCCTTGGTCTCGGGGTCCGCCTCGAACGCCGCGAGGGCGTCGATGTGGGTGGTGCCAATGATCGGGTCGCCGCCGATGCCGATCGCGGTCGAGAAGCCCAGGTCGCGCAGCTCATACATCATCTGGTAAGTGAGGGTTCCCGACTTCGAGACGAGGCCGATCGGCCCCTTGCCCGTGATCGTGGCCGGCGTGATGCCCACGAGGGACTCGCCGGGGGTGATGATGCCCGGGCAGTTCGGCCCGATGATGCGGGTGGTGCCGCCCTTGGCCTTGGCCGTGGCCCAGAACTCGGCCGAGTCCTGGATGGGGATGCCCTCGGTGATCACGACGACCAGCGGGATCTCGGCCTCGATGGCTTCGAGCACGGCATCCTTGGCGAAGGCCGGCGGCACGAAGACGATCGACACGTCGGCGCCGGTCTTCTCGATGGCCTCGGCCACGGTGCCGAATACCGGCAGCTCGACGTCGCCGTGGGTGACGGTGGTGCCGGCCTTGCGGGCGTTGACGCCTCCGACGACCTGCGTGCCGGCCTTGAGCATGAGGGCGGTGTGCTTGGTGCCCTCACCCCCGGTGATGCCCTGCACGATGACCTTGGAATCCTTGTTCAGAAAGATAGACATTGTTCCGCGCCCTTACTTCGAAGCCAACTCGGCGGCCTTGTCGGCGCCTTCGTCCATGGTGTCTGCGAGCGAGACGAGTGGGTGGTTGTAGTCGGCCAGGATCTGGCGACCCTCCTCCACCTTGTTGCCGTCGAGGCGCACCACGAGCGGCTTGCTCGCCGTGGACCCGAGGGTCTTGAGGGCGCCGACGATGCCGTTCGCCACCGCATCGCAGGAGGTGATCCCGCCGAAGACGTTCACGAAGACGCTCTTGACCTGGGCGTCGCCCAGGATCACGTCGAGGCCGTTCGCCATCACCTCGGCGGATGCCCCGCCCCCGATGTCGAGGAAGTTGGCCGGCTTGGCGCCGCCCCACTTCTCGCCCGCGTAGCTCACCACGTCGAGAGTGGACATGACCAGCCCGGCACCGTTGCCGATCACGCCGACCTCGCCGTCGAGCTTGACGTAGTTGAGGCCGAGCCGCTTGGCCTTGGCCTCGAGCGGGTCTTCGGCGCCGGAGTCGACGAGCGCCTCGTGGTTCGCGTGACGGAATTCGGCGTTCTCGTCGAGCGAGACCTTGCCGTCGAGGGCCACGATGTCGCCGTCCTCGGTGAGCACGAGCGGGTTGACCTCGACGAGGGTGGCATCCTCGCCCTTGTAGACCTCGTAGAGCTTCACGAAGACGGGGGCGACCTTGTCCACGATCTCGGCCGGGAACTTCGCGGCGATCGCGATCTCGGTGGCCTTGGCGAGGTCGATGCCGACCAGCGGGTCCACCTCGATGCGGGCGAGGGCCTCCGGGCGCTCCACGGCCAGCTCCTCGATCTCCATGCCGCCCTCGAAGCTCGAGAGGGAGAGGTACGAGCGGTTGGCCCGGTCGAGCAGCACCGAGAAGTAGTACTCCTCCTTGATGCGGGCGCCAGCTGCCACCATCACGCGCTTGACGGTGTGGCCCTTGATGTCGAGGCCGAAGATGGCCTCGGAGGCGGTTGCCGCGTCATCCGGATTGTGCGCCACCTTCACGCCACCCGCCTTGCCGCGGCCGCCGGCCTTGACCTGTGCCTTGACGACGACGGTTCCGCCGAGCTTCTCCGCCGCCGCCCGGACCTCGTCCGGGGTGTCGGCGATGATGCCGGCCAGAACAGGCACTCCGTATGACTCGAAAAGGTCTCTTGCCTGATACTCGAAAAGATCCACGCTGCTTGTCCAATCCGCAGGTCGTTTGTCTGATGGGCCACTGAGCCGTCGGCGCACCGGTGTTCGCATGCGCTGTCGCTCTGGGCACTGTCGTTCGCCGCATTGTCTCGACGCCGAGATAGTTCGACGTCAAGACACTTGGGCCACCAAGAACTCTACTCTCGGCTCACCTGTCGGCTCGCCGTACGGCGGGCAGCGGGCGTGAAACTTCTCCGGTTCTTACGTCGGTCGCCGTACCGCGCCGCACAATGGTTCCATGCCACTCATCGATCTCGGCGGCGAAGGCGTGCTGCTCGCCGGCGGCGGCAGGGCCATCCTGCTGCAGCTCGCCGACCCCGCGATCGGGCATGCGGTGGCCGAGCACAGCAGCTTCGCGGCCGACCCGCTCCGGCGCCTGCGCAACACGCTCACCTATGTCTACGCGCTCGTGTTCGGAACGCCGGCGCAGGTTGCCAAGGTCACCGCGATGGTGCACCGGGCCCACGAGCCGGTGCGTTCCGCCCGCTACGACGCCGCCGAACCCCGCCTGCAACTGTGGGTCGCCGCCACGCTCTACGACACCGCGACCGTGCTGCACGCGCGCATCTTCGGGCCCCTGAGCGATGCGGATGCCGACGAGGTCTACCGCGAATACGCCGTGGTCGGCACCGCCCTGGGCATGCCGCCCGAGCTCTGGCCGCCCGACCGTGAGGCCTTCCGCGCCTATTGGGACTCTCGTCTCGCGGAACTTCGGGTGGATGACGCGGCCCGCGGCGTCTGCCGCCAGCTGCTGCATCCGAAGACCGGTCCGTTCTGGCTTCGCGCGGTGATGCCGGCTGCCCGGTTGGTGACGGCCGGCCTGTTGCCGGCGGAGCTCCGCACGGCCTACGGGCTCCCGTGGGGCGCCCGGCGCGCCCGGCGCTTCGACCGCTTCCTGCGGGTGACGGCGTTCGCGTACCCGCGGCTCCCCCGCGGCATCCGGCACTGGCCCAAGAACCACTACCTCCGAGCGCTCGGCTGACCCACTCCCCCGCGGGCCTCCTCTTCTCCTTCCGAAATCCATGCATTTCGTGCCGACACGCCGTTCAGGTGCTTGGTTGTGCGGCGTGTTGATCAGGAATGCATGGATTTCGGAAGGGGTGAGGCGGAAGGGGTGACTACAGGAACGAGTGACCACAGGGGGTAACAGCGGAAGGGGAAGCAACGGGCGACAGTGGTCTTCGGCATACTTGCGCGTATGGCCACGGCGGTGAGTGCAAACGACGTGCTACGCATGCGGCTCGCGAGCCAGCTGATCGGCGGCCCGTCGCTGGCGCCCGCCGCGGTCGTCACGCACATGCTCGCCACCCAGGCCCAGGACTTCGCCCAGGCGCTCTGGGCCATCGGGGTGCGGTCGCCCGGCTCGACGAGGTCCTCGGTGCTAGACGCCCTGCGGTCCGGCGATGTCGTGCGCTCCTGGCCATTCCGCGGAACGCTGATGTTCGTGCCGGCCGAGGACCTCGGCTGGATGCTCGGAATATCCGCCCATCGCGCACTGAGCGCGGCGGCGGCCCGGCACCGCATGCTCGAGCTCGACGACGCCTCCCTGTCCGAGGCGCGCGATCTCACCGTGGCGGCGCTGGAGGGAGGCCGGATGCTCGGCCGCGACGACTACTTCGCCATGCTCGAGGGCCACGGCATCCGCACCACCGCACAGCGCGGCGTGCACATCATCTGGGTGCTCGCCCAGACCGGGGTCGTGTGCTGGGGGCCACCCCTCGGCACCCAGCAGGGGCTCGTACTCGTCGACGAGTGGGTGCAGTCGCCCCGGGTCCTGGGTCGCGACGAGGCCCTGCGCGAGCTGGTCGTGCGCTACTTCACCGGGCACGGGCCAGCGACGCTCAGAGACCTGGCCTGGTGGGCGAAGGGCACCATCGCCGATCTCAGGGCCGGCATCGCGCTCGCCGGCGATGCGCTCGAGCAGCTCAGCCACGAGGGAACTGCCTATTGGCGGCTCGCGGGATCTCCCGACCCAGCGCGCTGGCCCGCGCTCTCGATGCTTCCGGGCTTCGACGAATACCTGCTCGGCTACCAGGCCCGCGACCTCCCCCTCGCGGAGGAGCACAGCGCGAAGATCGTGCCGGGCAACAACGGGATCTTCCTCCCGACGATCGTGGTCAACGGCCGGGTCGTCGGAACCTGGAAGCGGGCGTTCCGCGGGGCGTCCATCACGGTCACGCCCGAGCCGTTCACGGGTCTCTCCGCGTCAAACACCGCCGCCCTGGAGCGCGCGACGAAGCGCTACACGTCGTTTTTCGCGGGGTAGAGCCTCTCGATCGGGCTGATCTTGATGAGCGGCCGGGTCGGCCACCGCGGTCAGATAGCCGAACGCATCACTCAGCTCGCCAGCGCGGGATAGTCCGTGTAGCCCTCCGCGGTGGGGCCATAGAAGGTGCTCGGATTCGGCTCGTTGAGCTCGCGGTCGTCTCGCCAGCGTGCGACCAGGTCGGGGTTCGCGATCACCTGGCGGCCGACGGCGACGACATCCGCGCGCTTCGCGCTCACGATGTCCATCGCCTCGTCACGGGTGGTCAGTTGGCCGAATCCGCTGTTGACCATGAGCGGTCCACCGAACCGGGCGCGCAGGTCTTGCACGAGCTCTCCCGCGGGGTCACCGTGAAGCACGCTGAGGTAGGCGAGCCCGAGAGGGGCGATGCCGTCGACGAGCGCCTCGTAGGTCGCCCTGGTCTCCGCCTCGTCCGTCTCGAAGACGTCCTGGATGTTGTGAGAGGGCGAGATTCGGATGCCCACCCGATCCGCGCCGATGGCCTCGGCCACAGCCGTGACGGTCTCGATGCCGAAGCGGGCGCGGTTCGCGGGCGAACCGCCGTAGGCGTCGGTGCGCACATTCGACACGGGGGAGAGGAATTGGTGAAGCAGGTAGCCGTTGGCGGAATGCACCTCGACCCCGTCGAAACCGGCCTCGATCGCATTGCGGGCGGCCTGCACGATCTCGGCAGTCACCGCGGGCAGTTCGTCGGTCAGAAGCGCGCGCGGCTCGGCGAAGGGCTTCTTACCGAGAGGCGTGTGGGTCTCGCCGTCGATCGCGATCGCGCTCGGAGCCACCGGAGTGAGGCCCCCGGTGATCTCGGGATGCGACATGCGGCCGCTGTGCATGATCTGCATCACGATGACACCGCCCTCCGCGTGCACCGCCTCGGTGACCCGGCGCCAGCCGGCGATCTGCTCGGCGGTGACGATTCCCGGCTGGCCGGGGTAGGCGCGGCTGTTCGGGGTCGGGTAGGTGCCTTCGGTGACGATCAGACCGGTGGTCGCGCGCTGCCGGTAGTGCTCGACGAGCAGGTCGTTCGGCACGCCGGCATCCCCCGCGCGCAGCCGGGTAAGGGGCGCCATCACGACGCGGTTGGAGAGGGCGAGGGCCCCGAGACGAGTAGGCGAGAAGAGTTCCATGACACCGCTTTCTGACAATGACTGAATCGGCGCGCGGCATTGGGCACCCTGACCCGAACCCGGGGAGACCGGATCGCATTCCTCAAATTCGGCCCGACCCAGCGGATTTACAGGTGGTCGTTTACTGGTGCTCGGAGAACTCCTGTGAGCCGACGACCCCGAGAAGCTGCAGCTTGTCGTAACCGGCGGTGCCCGGCTTCGCCGTGAGCACGATCAGGGTCTGGGACTGGTCCTCGGTGAACAGCGCCTGGCAGTCGAGCTCGATCGAGCCGAGTTCGGGATGAATGATGGTCTTGTGGTCGTCGAACCGGGTCGCGACCTCGTGACGTTCCCAGGCGTCGACGAAGGCGGGGCTCTCCGCGGTCAGGGCGGCGACCATCCGCTCGGCCCGGGCATCCGGTCCGCCCATCGAGAGCGCGGCGCGCAAGCCAGCCGCGCGGATGATGCCCTGGCGCTCCCGGTCCTCGACGGGGTAGCGAGCCCGCTCCGAGGGATCGGTGAACCAGCGGTAGTAGTCGCTCGCGGCGAGGCCGGTGAACCGGGAATGATCGCCGAGCAGGGCGATCGCGAGTCGGTTTTGTGCGAGGGTGACGCCGAGATCGGAGAGCACCATCGCCGGACTGTCGTCCAGCCGGTCGAGCACCCGCAGCAGCGGAGGGCTCACGTGATCGGAGCGTCGGAGGCGACGCGGAGGGTTGTGCCCCGCAAGCCGGAACAGATGGTCCCGCTCGTCGAGGCTGAGCCGAAGCGCCCGCGTGATCGCCGTGAGCATCTGGTCGGAGGGCTGCGGTCCGCGCTGCTGCTCGATTCGTGCGTAGTAGTCCGTCGACATTCCGGCGAGCGCCGCGACCTCTTCTCGGCGCAGACCGCTCGTGCGGCGGCGGGCACCGTCCGGCAGGCCGACATCGCTCGGCTTCAGTGCCTCGCGCCGGTGGCGGAGGAAGTCGGCGAGAGCGGTTCTGTCCATTGATCAATCATCCATCCTTCGCCCTCGAGCAAACAGGGACCGGCAATCCATGGACAAACGCTCCTCTCCCGCCGCAGCGCCGCCTCGCCGAGAGTGGTGACACACCCACCAGAAAGAGAGACACCACCATGAACATCAGCGGCAACACGGTCTTCATCCCCGGAGGAACGTCGGGACTCGGTCTCGGCCTGGCGCTCCGCCTCCAGGCCGCGGGCAACCGGGTGATCGTCGCCGGACGCCGCGAGGCGCTCCTCGACCAGATCGCCGCCGAGAACCCGGGCATCGAGACGGTCGTCCTCGACACGACCGATCCCGACTCGATCCTTCGCGCGGCGCAGACCGTCACGACCCGCTGGCCCGAGACAAACGTGTTGATCACCATGGCCGGGATCATGGAGGTCGAAGACGTGCACACTGCCGACTTCCTCGCGATCGCCGAGCGGACGGTCAGCACCAACCTGCTCGGACCGATCCGGCTGATCGCCGCGTTCGTCGAATTCCTCGCGACGAAGGACTCGGCGATCGTCACGGTCTCCTCGGGTCTCGCGCACGTTCCCCTGTCGATCACCCCGACCTACAACGCCACAAAGGCGGCGATCCACATGCTGACCGAGGGCATCCGGCTCCAGCTCGCCGACACGTCCATCCAGGTCATCGAGCTCGTTCCTCCCGCCGTGCAGACCACCCTGCTTGGACAGCAGGACAGCCCGACCGCGATGCCGCTCGAGGCGTACCTGAGCGAGACCATGCACCGGCTCGAGAGCCAGCCGGAGGCGAAGGAGATCCTCGTGGAGCGCGTCAGGATGCTGCGCTTCGCCGAGGTGAACGGCACCTACGATCGGGTGGTCGGCATGCTGGCGGGCCACTGACCCGGCGGCACGTCCTCGCCGTTAGAGCTTCTCGATCGGGCTGATCTTGATGAGCAGCCGCTTGCGGCCGGCCGACTCGAACTGCACCTCGGCGACGCTCTTCGGGCCGACACCGGTCACGGCGGTCACCCTGCCGTCGCCGAAGTCCACATGCCGGATGCGGTCGCCGGCGGCGAGCGTGAGGTCGCCGTTGTCGCGCACCGTGTTCGTGACCTTGTTGGCCCACTCGGTCTTGGGCTGCGCGGCGCGGGCCGCACGGGCGAGCGCGGTCGCGCCGGGCCCCACCGAGCCCGCATAGCCGGCGCCGAGCGACGGACCGGACGATTCGACGCCGAATCCGCCGCGGCGGGCGTTGAGGGCGCGCGGCTGGGTGCCGCCGCGCGAGTTCGCCATGCCGGGCGACTGGCGCCACTCGATCAGTTCCGGCGGGATCTCCTGCAAATAGCGCGACGGCATCGCCACCGAGACATCGCCGAATTGCGCCCGCGTCATGGCGAGCGAGAGGTAGAGCTTGCGGCGGGCCCGGGTGATGCCGACGTAGAACAGCCGGCGCTCCTCGGCCGGTCCGCCCGGCTCGTTCGCGGACATCCGGTGGGGCAGCAGGTCCTCCTCGATGCCGGTGAGGAACACGGCCTCGTATTCGAGCCCCTTCGCGGTGTGCAGCGTCATGAGCGAGACGGTTCCGCTCGAGTCGTCGAGGTCATCCGCCGCCGCCACGAGCGAGGTCTCGGTGAGGAAGTCGAGGAGGGTTCCCTCCGGGTTGTTCTTGTTGAACTCCTTGGTCACCGCCACGAGCTCCTCCACGTTCTCGGCGCGCGCCTCGTCCTGCGGGTCGCGCGAGGCCCGCAGCGCCTCCACGAATCCGGTCTTCGTGAGCAGCGCCGTGAGGATGTCCGCCACCGGAGCCGTGTCGGCGGTGAGCGCGACCTCGTCGAGGGTCGCCCCCAGCCGCAGGATCGCGCCCGTGATCTTCGGGCCGAAGCCCATCTCGTCCGCGTGCCGCAGCGCCTCGCGCAGGGTCACGCCGTGATGGTCGGCATAGCTCTGCAGAGCCGCCTCGGTCACCCCGCCGATGCCGCGCTTGGGGGTGTTGAGAATCCGCCGCAGGGCCATCGGGTCGGCCGGGTTGGCCACCGCGATGAGGTAGCCGAAGGCATCCTTGATCTCGGCCCGCTCGTAGAACTTGGTGCCGCCGAGCACGCGGTAGGGCAGCGCCGAGCGGATGAAGATCTCCTCCAGCGCTCGGGTCTGCGCGTTGGTGCGGTAGAACACGGCCACGTCGCGGTACTCGAGGCCCTGGGCGTGCAGCTCGGTGATCTCGTCCGCGATGAACTGCGCCTCGTCGTGCTGGCTGTACCCGGTGAATCCGACGATCTTGTCGCCTTCGCCGATGGTCGTGAACAGCTTCTTGTCTTTGCGGTCGAAGTTGTTCGAGATCACTGCATTCGCCGCGCTCAGGATGTTCTGTGTCGACCGGTAGTTCTGCTCGAGCAGCACGACCTTGGAGTTGGGGAAGTCGCGCTCGAACTCCACAATGTTGCGGATGTCCGCGCCGCGGAACGCGTAGATGGACTGGTCGGAGTCGCCGACCACGGTGAGGGATGCCGGCTCGAGGTGCTTCGTCGGGTTGCTGAGCAGGGAGCCGTCGAAGCCCGTCGCGCCGCCGAGCAGGTCGGTGCGCGGGGGCTGGGTGAGCTCGCGGATGAGGGAGTACTGCGCGTGGTTGGTGTCCTGGTACTCGTCCACGAGGATGTGCCTGAAGCGGCGCTGGTAGAGGGCCGCCACCTGCGGGAAGGCCCGGAAGAGGTAGACGGTCTGCCCGATGAGGTCGTCGAAGTCGAAGGCGTTGGCGCTCGAGAGGCTGCGGGTGTACTCCCGGAAGATGTCGAGGAACACCCGCTCCTGCGGGTCGTTGAAGTTGGCGCCCCTGGCGTAGGACTCCACATCGCTCAACTCGTTCTTCAGCTTGGAGATCTTGCCGGCAACGCCGCTCACCGTGAAGCCGAAGGTGTCGGCATCCAGGTCTTTGATGATCCGCTTGATGAGGGCTCGCGAGTCGGCCGAGTCGTAGATGGTGAAGTTCTTGCCGAAGCCGAAGTGCTCGGCTTCGCGGCGCAGGATGCGCACGCACGCGGAGTGGAAGGTGGAGATCCACATGCCCTGCGAGGCCTGCCCGAGCAGGGCCTCGACGCGTTCGCGCATCTCCGCGGCGGCCTTGTTGGTGAAGGTGATCGCCAGGATCTGGGACGGCCAGGCGTCCCGCGTCTCGATCAGGCTCGCGACTCGGCGAGTGAGCACGCTCGTCTTACCCGAGCCCGCCCCGGCCACGATGAGCAGGGCCTGCCCGCGGTATTCGACCGCCTCGCGCTGCTGCGGGTTGAGCCCCGCGAGAAGCGGAGACTCGGTGGGCTCGGCGGGATCCAGGATGAAGGTCATGACGCACCAATTCTAGGCGGCGCCCCCGACAGCCACTTCGACGCTGCGGCTACCCGAGCGCCGCACGCACCTCGATCGCGAGGTCCGGCTGGTCGGCGAAGACCCCGTCGACTCCCGTGTTGTAGATCACCTCGAACTCGCGCCGCCAGTCGCCGAACTCCTCGGCGGCATCGCCGCGCCGCAGCGGCTTCGCGAGGAACTTATTCTCGGCCCGAAGCGTCCAGCAGAACACCGCGAGGCCCGCATCGTGCGCGCGCGCCACGAGGTCGGTGGCACCCTCGGCGGATGTCGGTGCCCCCTTCGGCAGGATCAAACGCTTGTGCACGCTGATGCCGTCGACCTCCGCGGCGAGGTCCGCGAGCCCGCCGCGAGTGAGATAGGCGGAGTATGGCGAGGCCTTCCTCCCCTTCGCGGCCACCTCGTCGGCCGGGGCACCCTTGGCATCGATCAGGTAGACGAGCGTCGCGGCGACCCCGCGCGCCCGTACGGCCAGCAGCACGCTCTTCTCGAAGCTCTCCACGGTGAGGCGGTCGTCATCCGTCCAGCCGGCGGCGCTCAGCTCGCTCGCCAACAGCACGTCGAGCGGAAGCCCGATCGAATCGAAGTAGGCGGCGTGCTTCACCTCCACCACCAGACCCACCCGCCGGGGCGCGCCGTCGACGAGTTCGAGCAGGTCGGCGAGCCTCAGGATGCCCTGCTCCCCCGCGGCCTCGTCGTTGTGCGGGCGCACCTTCGGCAGCCGCTCGCGCGCGTTGAGCGTCGCCAGCTCTGCCCAGGTGAAGTCCTCGGTGAACCAGCCGGTGAGCTTGGAGCCGTCGATCGAGCGCGTGACCCGGCGGTCGGCGAACTCCGGCCGGCTCGCCACATCCGTGGTGCCCGAGATCTCGTTCTCGTGCCTGATCACCAGCACGCCGTCCTTCGACGCGACCACGTCTGGTTCGAGCGCATCCGCACCCTGCTCGATCGCGAGCTCGTAAGCCGCGCGAGTGTGTTCCGGCCGATAACCGCTGGCGCCCCGGTGGGCGATGACGAGGGGGAGAGAGTTCACGCTGCCACGGTACGGGACGCACAAAGACAGCAGTTGAACTGGGGGTAATCTCAACGACATGGGGAAATGCGCGAACTGCGGGGAGGCGCTGCGACCCGCGTGGAAGTACTGCATCAAGTGCGGGATGCGCGTCGCGCAGGCCGGTGACGGCATCCCCGGCGCCATCCGGCCCGATCCGGAACCGGCTCGACGCAAGCGCCCGGACGCCATGCTCGCGTTCGGCGCGATCATGGCCGTGGTGGGGGTGGCCCTCATCGTCTGGGTCGCCATCGTCGTGTTCACGCCTCGTGGCTGACCAGGCCGCCGCCTGGCGGGAGCCGGCCCGCGAGTTGCCGCTGCGCTGGGGCGGCTACGGAGGCCGCTATTCCGCCGCCATCGGCCTGATCCTCGCCGGCGGGCTCCTCGTGCAGGCGGCCTCGGTCTACGCCGGGTACCTCCTGGTCGGCGGCCTCGCCGCCCACATCGCCGGCTGGATCATCCTGCCCGCCCGCGGACCGCGCCGGGTCGCGATCGCGCTGCCGAGCGCCCTCGCCGTCGGATCCCTCCTCTTCGGATCCGCGGGCAGCATCCTGCTCGTGATCCCCCTGGTCGGCTGGCTCTACCTTCGCCAACGCCCCGCCATCGCCTACCTCGTCACCGTGCTGCCCGTGCTGGCCGGACTCGTGCTCAGCCAGCTCTACCCGCAGTACGGTCACGGTGCCATCGTCGTCGCGGTCGCCACGCTCGTGCTCGTGGCCTCCGCCTGGCTCGGCCGTTCGATAGCAAAATCGAGGCCAATCTCCAGCCAGAGCAGAGTAAAGGTCCGCTAATCTTGGCGCATGGCCTCATCCAATCCGGCATTCAACAACTCCCCAGCGTTCTCCGATCGCCCGAACACGGCGGGGAAGTTTCCGATCACCCCTGCTCCGAGCACCGAGGGCATGACGGCCGAGCAGCTCACCGAGCTGTACAGCCGGCCGTCCGCCACGCCCGTCGAGACCGACCGGATGACGTACGAAGACACGATGGTCAAGGTGGTCGTGAGCTTCGCCATCCTGCTCGTCGGCGCGGCCGTCGGCTGGATCTTCCCCGTGCTCGCCATCCCGGCCGCGATCGTGGGCTTCGTGCTCGCCCTCGTCAACATCTTCAAGAAGAAGCCGTCCCCCGCGCTCGTGCTGAGCTACGCGGCGGTCGAGGGCATCTTCGTCGGAGGCATCACCAGCTTCTTCGAGTCGCAGTTCCAGGGAATCGCCCTCCAGGCGGTCATCGGCACCTTCGTCGTCGTCGGGGTGACGCTCGCGCTCTTCGCGAGCGGCAAGATCCGCGCCTCCAAGCGGGCCACCAAGATCTTCCTCATCGCCATGGTCGGCTACCTCGTCTTCTCCGTCGTCAACGTGATCCTGATGGCCACGGGCGTCACTACCGACGCGTTCGGGCTGCGCAGCCAGCCGGTATTCGGCATCCCGCTCGGCGTGATCCTCGGGGTGCTCGTCATCATCATGGCGGCGTACTCGCTCGTGCTCGACTTCGACAGCATCCAGAAGGGCGTGCAGCGCGGCGCCCCGCGTGCCTACGGCTGGACCGGCGCCTTCGGCATCATGGTCACCGTGGTCTGGCTGTACCTCGAGATCCTGCGCCTGCTCGCGATCATGCGCCGCTAGTCGGATTCGAAAGAAGGGCCGTCCTCCTGGACGGCCCTTTTTCGTTGAGCGCGGAGGCTTGCGTCGACACGTTCAACTGCCTAGGGTCGGACCCAGCGAGCGGCCGACGACAGCGGAACGGGGTGCGAAGTGGCCCACTTGAATTACACCGCCATCACCTCTCTCGACGGCTACGTCGCGGATGCCGACGGCACCTTCGACTGGAGCGCACCGGACGAGGAGGTGCACCGGTTCGTCAACGACCTCGAGCGACCGGTGGGCACCTACCTCTACGGGCGACGGCTGTACGAGGTGATGGTCGCGTGGGAGACCGTGGACGTGGCGGGCGAGCCTGAGGTGATGCGGGACTACGCGCAGCTGTGGCGCGCCGCCGACAAGGTCGTCTACTCGACGACTCTCGAGTCGGTCTCGAGCGAGCGCACCCGCCTCGAGCGCGAATTCGATCCCGAAGCGATCCGGCGGGCGAAGGAGGCGGCCGAGAGCGACATCTCGGTGGGCGGGCCGGCACTCGCCGCCCACGCGCTGCGCGCCGGCCTGGTGGACGAGGTGCGCCTCTTCGTCTCGCCCGTGGTGGTGGGCGGCGGTACGTCGTTCATGCCGAACGGCGTCCGCCTGCAGCTGGAGCTGCTCGACGAACGCCGTTTCGGCAATGGGGTGGTGTTCCTGCGCTACCGGGTGCGCTGATGCCGGATCAGGCGACCTCGGCCGGCACCCGCAAGTCCCGGTCCGGCTCGGTTTCGGCCTCCGGTGCCGTCGCCACCGCGGCGCGGGCCGCCGACGGCACCAGCAGGGCCACGAGGGCCGCCGCCACCGCGAAGGCCGCGAGCACGATGAAGCCGTCCGTGTAGCCGGCCTCGAGCGGGAGGCCGGTCGAGTCCAGGTTGCCGGTCACGATCGTCGAGAACACCGCGGTGCCGATCGCCCCGCCGATAGTGCGCACGTTCACGTTCATTCCGCTGGCCGCCCCGGTCTGGTGGGCGGGCACCGCCTGCACGACGAGGCTCGACATCGCGGAGTACGCGATCCCCAGCCCGAGCCCGAAGACCCCGGATTCCACGGCGATCTGCCACGGCGCCGAATGCGCGAACACGATCGCCGCCGACGAGACCGCGATCACCGCGGAGCCGATCGCAAGCTGCGCCCTGAAGCTCACCACCGGTGCCAGCGGGCCGCTCACGAAGCCGGCGATCGCCATGGTGACCAGCATCGGCAGCAGCAGCAAGCCGCTCAGGGTCACGCTCGCGCCGAAACCGTAGCCGGTGCTCGCGGGAGTCTGGGTGAACTGGGGCAGGAACGCATAGACCGAGAACATGCTGGCCCCGAAGAGGAGGGCGACGAGGTTGACCGTCCAGACGGCGGGGAGCCGCATCATCCGCATGTCGATCACGGGGTTGCCCGAGCGGTACTCGACAACGATCCAGGCCGCGAGCAGGATGGCCGCCACGGCGAACAGGCCGATCACCATGGGCGAGCCCCAGCCCCACGCGTGCGCCTGGCTGAGCGGCAGCAGCAGGGCCACGAGCCAGCCGGCGAGGAGCGCCGCGCCCGCCCAGTTGATGCGGCCGCCCGAGCGCACGGGCGACTCCGGCACGAGTCGGACGGCGAGCACGCCCACCAGGCTTGTGACGATCATCGGGATCCAGAACAGCCAGCGCCAGCCCAGCGCGCCGACGATGGGGCCGGCGAGCACCACGCCCAGCCCTCCCCCGACCGCGATGATCGCGGAGAGGGCGCCCACCGCGGAGGCGACGCGGGCGCGGGGGAACTCGTCCCGGATGATGCCGAAGGCGAGCGGGAAGACCGCCCCGCCGAGCCCCTGAAGAACCCGGGCGGCGATGAGCACCCCGATGGTGGGCGCGAGCGCCGCGACGAGGTTGCCGACCGCGATCGCGGCGAGGGCGATGAGCAGGGTGCGGCGCTTGCCCGCCATGTCGCCGATTCGTCCGAGCAGCGGGGTGGCGATGGCGGCGGAGAGCAGCCACCCGGTGAGCACCCAGGTCACGGTCGACTGGCTGGTTGCGAGGTCGCGCTGGATGGTGGGCAGCACCGGGTTGATGAGGGATTGCAGGAGGGTGAAGGATGCGGCAGCCAGGGCGAGCACCGTGAAGGTGGCCCCGGGTGAGGTGCGGGCGGACATAGTTTCCTTTCGAGAGCGGCTCGCGCTCGTGACCGGCTCGACGGCCGGTGCTAAAGTGGAGGGGTACCTCCTATTATATGGAGGCACCCCTCCAGTTAGCAACCCAAGGATGACCATGACCGACGCGCCCCTCGTGCCCGGAGTCGTCGCGCGCCCCCTGAGGGCCGACGCGCGGCGCAATTTCGAGTCGGTGCTGGCGGCCGCACGGGACGCGTTCGCCACAAACGGGCCGGATGCCTCGCTCGAGGACATCGCGCGCCGCGCCGGTGTCGGCATCGCCACCCTGTACCGCAACTTCTCCACCCGCGCGAGCCTCATTGAGGCCGTCTACTTCGACGAGGTGGACGCCCTCTGCCGAGCCGCCGAACACCTGGGCGAGCTTCCCCCGTGGGAGGCGCTGATCGCGTGGCTCCGCCGATTCGTCAACTATGCCACGACCAAACGAGCGCTGCTGGACGGGCTCAACCGGGATTCGGACATGTTCCGCAACGCGAAGTACGCCATGTTCGAGGCCGGCAAGCCGCTCCTCGCCCGGGCGCAGGCCTCCGGTGACGCGCGAGCGGACGTCGAGATCGCCGACGTGCTGTTCCTGATCTCCGGGCTGCTCTCCGTGTCCTACGCGGATGACGAACAGCGCGAGCGCGTGCTCGGCCTGGCCCTGGACGGCATCCGCCCCCCGCGGCCCTAGCCGCTGCCGCCGCGCGTCACGGCTGCGTGCAAACCGCCTCACGGCTCTGCAAAAACCGCCTCACGGCTGCGTACAAACCGCCTCACGGGCGCGCACAAACCGCCTCACGGCGGGGAAATCGCGTCACGGCGGGAGTCACGACTCCCGCCGCCACGCAGTTTCCCCGCCGCGGCCGGCGATTTCTCCCGCCGCGAGCAACAACCCCTGGCGCGAGGGCGAGCCGAGGTCGCGCGGGCCACGGCCAGGCATCCGCAACTCCCTCCGCGAGAGCGCAACTCCCGCCGCAACGCCGCCGCCGCCTACAAGCTGCCGCCTACAAGCCGCCGCCCACGAGCAGCGGCAGCCGCTGGCCGAGCCGACCCGAGCGGCAGCGCGCCGGACTACTCCCACTCGATGGTCCCCGGCGGCTTCGACGTCACGTCGAGCACGACCCGGTTTACGCCGGCCACCTCGTTGGTGATGCGATTGGAGATGCGGGCGAGAACGTCGTAGGGCAGTCGCGTCCAATCGGCGGTCATCGCGTCCTCGGATGACACCGGGCGCAGCACGATCGGGTGCCCGTATGTACGTCCGTCGCCCTGCACACCGACCGAGCGCACGTCGGCGAGAAGCACCACCGGACACTGCCAGATCTCCTGGTCGAGGCCGGCGGCGGTGAGTTCGGCGCGCACGATCGCGTCCGCCTTGCGCAAGAGCTCGAGCCGGTCGCGGGTGACCTCGCCCACGATGCGGATGCCGAGACCGGGCCCGGGGAACGGCTGGCGGCCCACGATCACCTCGGGCAGTCCGAGCTCGCGGCCGATGGCGCGCACCTCGTCCTTGAAGAGGGCGCGGAGGGGTTCGACGAGCTTGAACTGCAGGTCTTCCGGCAGCCCGCCCACGTTGTGGTGGCTCTTGATGTTGGCGGTTCCGGTGCCTCCGCCGGACTCCACGACATCCGGGTACAGGGTGCCCTGCACGAGGAAGTCGATGGAGGCGCCGTCGCCCTGCGCCTCGAGCACGAGCGCCTCGGCGGCGGCCTCGAACGAGCGGATGAACTCGCGCCCGATGATCTTGCGTTTGGTCTCCGGGTCGCTCACGCCGGCGAGCGCGTCGAGGAACTGGTCGACGGCGTCGACGGTGACGAGGCGCACGCCCGTGGAGGCCACGTAGTCCTCCTCCACCTGCCGGCGCTCATCCTGGCGCAGCAGGCCGTGGTCCACGAAGATGCAGACGAGCTGGTCGCCCACCGCCTTGTGCACGATCGCCGCGGCCACGGCGGAGTCGACACCGCCGGAGAGCCCGCAGATGACGCGGGACGAGCCGACCTGGGCGCGGATGCGCTCCACCTGTTCGGCGATGACGCTGCCGCTGTTCCAGTCGGCCGGGATGCCCGCCGCGTTGTGCAAAAAGTTCTCGAGCACGCGCTGGCCGAACTCGGAGTGCTTCACCTCGGGGTGCCACTGCACGCCGTAGAGCCGGCGCTCGTCGCTCGCGAACGCGGCCACCGGGGTGGAGGCGCTCGAGGCCAGCACGGCGAAGCCCTCCGGCGCCTTGGAGACCGAGTCGCCGTGGCTCATCCACGTGGTCTGGGCGTGCGGCTGGCCGGCGAGCAGGGTGCTGTCCCCCTCCGCGAGCGTGACGGCGGTGGAGCCGTACTCGCGCAGCCCGGTGTTGGCCACCTCGCCGCCGAGCTGCTGGGCCATCACCTGGAATCCGTAGCAGATGCCGAGCACGGGCACGCCGAGCTTCAGGATGCCCGGGTCGAGGGTGGGCGAGCCGGACTCGTACACGCTCGACGGCCCACCGCTGAGCACGATTCCCGAGGGGTTGAGGGCGGCGACCTCCTCCGCGGTGATCGTGTGCGGCACGATCTCGGAGTAGACGTTCGCCTCGCGCACGCGGCGCGCGATCAGCTGGGCGTATTGTGCGCCGAAGTCGACGACGAGGACGGGCTGTTGCGCGGTCTCGCGCGGCGTCGACTTAACGATTGGTGGCCTCCGGGGTGGTGACGGTGGTGGGCGCCGGCTGTTCCAGCTCGGCGCGTTCGTGGTGCACCCGGCGAGTGATGAAGTGCTCGACGATGAAGGAGAGGAACGGCACGACACCGCCGAGGGCGATCTGGATGAATCGGCTGAACGGCCAGCGCATGAGGCTCCAGAGCCGGAAGTCGCAGAAGAGGTAGACGACGTAGAGCCAGCCGTGGGCGATGAGGATACCGGTGGAGAGGTTGACGGCCCGCACGGTGCCGTCCGGAACGAGCGCGATCAGGCCGTTCGGGCCGCCGAGCTCGATCTCGCGGTGAATCGGCGAGTACTTGAACAGCATCTCGAGCACGAGCAGCAGAAGCAGGGTGCCGGTGACGTAGGCGGAGATGCGGTAGAACTTGAGCGCTCCCCGGATGGCGGGAACGTCGGAGGCCTTGGGGCGAAGGGGCATTGCCCTAGTTTACTTCGCTCGCTTCCTCCTGCTCACGCTCCCAGGCATCCTTCACGAGGCGGTACCAGAGGAAGATCGCGAAGCCGGCGAAGACGACCCATTCGACGGCGTAGAACACGTTGAGCAGGTTGACCTCCACATCGGAGGACGGCTTCGGGGAGTCGATAGCGGTGAGGCCGACGGCGGGGACGGCGGAGATCAGGTAGCCGCCGTAGACACCGGCCGGATCGGCCTGCCGCCACAGGTTGATCATCGCGCCGGGCGAGACGGTGGTGAGCTTGCCGCGCTCGAAATCGGAGTCCTGAGGACTCTCACTGGGAATGTACCGGCCGGTGACGGTCACCGTAGCCGAGGCCTGGCTGGCATCGATCGTCGAGAGGGCCGCCTTCGCGCCCTTCAGGGTGGCCGACCAGCCCACGGCCGCGACGAGCCCCACCGGGCCGCCGTCGCCCGGCCGGTCGACGGAGAAGTGCCCGACCACCCAGTAGCCGGCAACCCCCTTGTTGAGGCGGTCGCTCACGATCACGTAGTCCCCCGGCACCCAGGCGCCCGTCGCTGTCACGAGCTGCGCGGTCGCCCGGTCGGTGACCGGTGATTGCGGCTTCGCCACCGAGGTGAGCGGAACGATCGTCTCGGTATCGCGCTCGATGACCGTGCCGGTGGCCACGCTCCGCGCCAACTGCCACTGGCCGAGTGCCGCGAAACCGGCGGCCAGGGCGAGAGCAAAGACGAGCGCCGCGATCCACCGCGGGCGACGGGCTACCGACCACATGTCTTCAGTACTCCGGGTCTCGTGTGCGAGCGGAGGCCTCATCCGATTGCTGCATCGCCTGTTCGATCAGTCGTTCGGCCGCCGTCGACGCGGCCGCAGGTTCGCCGTGTTCCAGCCCCTCGGTCGCGGCCTCGACAAGCGCGATGTTCTCCTCGGCCATGATCGGCCGCTGCGGCTTGGGCTTCTTCTTGGTGCGCAGGATGACCGCGCCGATCTTCTGCGAATTGGCCGCCAGGATCGGGCCGATGATCGACATGATCAGCACGTAGAGTCCGGCGAACGGCACGATCCTCTTGTCGAGTCCCGCGCTGATCGAGAGCGTGGCGAGGATGAGCGCGAACTCGCCCCGGTTCTGCAGGATCACCGTCGCGTTGATGCCCGCCTGGGGACCCAGCTTGTTCAACCAGGCCACGAACTGGCCGGCGATGATGTTCAGAAGGAAGGTCATGAGCACGGCGCCGAGCACCGGCATGAGCACCGTCGAGAACTCGGAGGCGTTGAGCGTCAACCCGAAGTTGAGGAAGAAGAACGCTCCGAAGACATCCCGCATTGGCAGGGACAGATGCTCGATCTTGGAGCGGTATTTCGTCGCGCCGAGAACGAGCCCGATCAGGAAGGCGCCGATCGCATCCGTCACTCCGAGCAGTTCGCCGATGCCGCCGAAGGCGACGGCGAGGCCGAAGAACAGGATGGTGAAGAGCTCGTCGTCCTTCGTGCGGAACAGCCGAGACACCCACTTGCCGCCCCAGCGGGCGATGGTGAACATCACGACGAGGAAGAGGAACGAGACCGCGAGCTTTCCGATCACCGGCCAGATGGCGGTCTCGTTGCTCAGCACGACGCCGACGATCGCCAGGTAGATCGCGATGAAGATGTCCTCGACGACGGTGACGCCGAGGATCATCGGCGTCTCCTTATTGGCGAGACGGTTGAGCTCGATGAGGAGCTTCGTGACGATGGCGCTCGACGAGGTGGCGGTGATGCCTGCGATGATGAGCGCCTCGCGGGTGCCCCAGCCCACCCAGAAGCCGAAGGCGAGACCCACGGCCATGTTCACCAGGATGTACGAGCCGCCGGACACGATGAGCCTGCCGGCGTTGCTGAAGAACTCGTCCTGGTCGAACTCGAGACCGAGGTTGAAGAGCAGCAGGATGAGCCCGAAGATGGCGATGAGCTCGATGCGGCCGGAGTCGAAGTTGAGCGGGAACCAGCCCGTGTGGGGGCTCGCGAGCAGGCCGACGAGCATGTACACGGGAATGGCGGGCAGGCCGATGAGCTTGCCGAGCCGACCGAAAACGTAGGCGATGAGGAGGAGTGCCCCGAGAATCGCGAGCTCTTCGCCCAGATGCACGCTAGCCTCCGGGCGGAGCGTCTACAGGCGCCTTTGCCCCCAGTGACAGCTCGCCCGTGCGATAGAAGTTGAAGGCCTTCGTGACCTTCTCCGGCGATCCGGCCACCACGAGGGTGTCTCCCGGGAAGACCTTGAAGTCGTCCGCCGGGGCCGGGTTGGCCGAGTCGCCCCGCACGACGGCGACCACCGTGAGGCCCACAACGCCGTGGGAGGCGAGGTTGCCGAGCTGCTGCCCGGCGATGTGATCGTCGTAGTCGACGGTGAACCAGTCGATCGACAGGCCCGGGATCTGGTCGAGCTTGTCGAGGCCCTCGGTGATCCGGGTGCCGCCGAGCAGCTCCGCGAGGGTGTGTGCCTCGTCTTCGCTCAGGCGGAGGGAGACCTTGTTGGCGTCCGATCCGTCTTCCTCGTCGGCGAACGTGATGAGGTCGCTGTGCCCGGACCGGTGGGTGATGACGCCCGCCTTGCCTCCGTCGGCGGTGACGAAGGTGTGCAAGACCCCCACCCCGGGAAGCTTGACCCGTCGAACGTCGACCATTGCTCTGACTCCCTCGAGGTTCTCGCATTCGTTGATGCGGCAACCAGTCTATCCGGGCCCGCCTGAGCGAGTCCCGGCGTTCGCGGAGCGCGCATCCGGCCCCCGGAGCGCGCTCCGC